>DATHPV010000649.1:0-5126 GCA_035483495.1 Puia sp. | reverse complement strand
ACGCTTTACGCTTTACGCTTTACGCCTTTCTTAAACCAATAATAAAACGGTATGCCGGAAGCTATTAATACTACACCAATCATGGTGGATTTGGCTTGCACGATTATTGTGTTTAGCAATAAAGTAGTTGAAAATAAAATGATGATCCAGGGGATAACGGGATAGCCGATAACCCGTTTTGTTATTTTTCCATTTCTCTTCATTTTAATAAGCCCGATGGCAGTGAGACCCAGAAAAAGATAACTGGAAAATATAACAAGATCTGTTATTCGGTCGAAGGTGCCGGTGAATACAAGGACGCAACTCCACGACGCAGAATAAATCAAAGCAATATAGGGTGTCTTAAAATTTGGATGCACCCATGCTGCCTTCTTAAAAAATACTTTTTCCTGAGACATCCGAAAGTATATTCTCGGATAGCTGATGATACATCCGTTCAGTGCACCAAAAGTGCAAATGAGAATCAGAACGGCAATGAGTGATGCTCCCAGACTTCCGATTAATGTATTGGCTACAACGGCCGCTGCAATTTTATTGTCAGGTATAACGGCCAGTTCGTTAACTGGCAGCACTTTCATATATACGTAATTCAACAAGACATAAAGAGTAATAGCGATTCCCACTCCACCAATAATCGCAAATGGAAGGTTGCGTTCAGGATTTTTTATTTCACCAGTAACAAACGTAATGTTCGCCCAGCCGTCATATGCCCACAATGCGCTTAGCGTTGCAGCGAAAAATCCACTAAAGAGCGCGGCTCCATGTAATGGATGAAGAGGAATACGATCATGTATTACAATGGATGTACCTCTTTCATAAAAAACCCCCGCGACGATAAGCAGGAGTATACCGATAATTTTAGCGATCGTTACAACAGAATTTAATTTCCCTGCTTTTTTAATACCGAGAATATTAAGCATGGTGAGTAAAACAATAGTTACGATTGCTAATAGCTTAACAGTAAAACCATCGAAGGGAAAAATAAAATGCCCCAGTGAAATATCCTTGAATTCAGATAAGACAGGCGGGAAATGAAATAATGCATCGGCCGATTGGGAAAATACAAAGGCCAATGCTGCAATGGCTCCACTACCTACAACGGCGAAGTAAGTCCATCCCAGAAGAAATGCTACAAATTCGCCGTAGATAAGTCGCAAGTACTCGTATATGCCACCTGTCTCTTTGGTCAAACCCGTAAGTCCGGAAAATAAAAATGCTCCACATATAGTAATGATACCGGCAACTATCCAGACAAATAAAATATAATGCTCATTGCCCAGCGATTTCGACATCGCTGTAATCTTTTTGAAAGCACCCGATCCAATCATTATTCCTGCAACCAGTAAAATGCTGGTTGGCAGTCCAAGCACTCTTTTAAGAGGAATGATTGTGCGATCCCGATTTTCCTGCATGCCTGTTGGTAGTCTGGTAGCATAAGATAAGAATTTGCTTCAATGTTCCAGTTATTAAGTTTCTAAACTGAAAAAGTTTAAGGTTACGACAAAAAAAGTCCGCCATAATTGGCGGACTAGTGAAGATCCTTTTGATGACCGAAGGATTAATTTTCTATGCTTTTTGAATTCTGCGGCTCATATGATTTTCCTGGCGATTCAATCTGTTCTGTTCGTGCCTAGACAAATGACCACCATGTCTGTATGCCATTCTTCTCTCTTCTCTACGCATCTGGTGATCACGATTGTGTAATCGCCTTGCCTGATTTCTTGAGATATCACCATTTCTGAATTTCCGGTTTATCCGTTTATCCTGGTTATTTAATCTTTGATTTACTTCAGCTCTGCGTGGATGATTCTTTGAGAAACTTCCATCCTGAGCCATTGATACATTTGCTATTCCTAAGAATGCAACTAAAATTGCGGAGAATAATAATTTCGATTTCATAGTCTTTAATTTTTTGTGCGTCAGCACATATTATAGACCTGATTGTAAAACCGAAGTTTAATCGCACTTCTTCTTTAACAGATTCTTTAATGATGTATTTAGATTAAATCTACCAGCATGAAAACAGCTTTAGGCTTTAAGCTTTAGGCCTTAAGCTTATAACCCCATTTCATCTGCACTTGGTCCATAAGATCCCGGAATGGGAATATTAAGAAGCCGCAGGAAAACACCCAATTGAGCACGGTGATGAATGGTTTGTGAAAGTGCCATACGGATCACATCCTGTTTCGTGATAGAAAGAAATATCTGATCTCCATCTTTCATTGTCCATATATTCAGAAGATATTCATCTGTTGTTTTTGGTAATGCTTTTTCCGCTTTTTGCTGATTTTCCTCAAAAGTGGCTAGCAGCTCGCTGTTGTTTGAAATAGGTGTCGGCTTATAATCATTGGCTGAAAAATCAAGCACGTCTGTATCTATGGCCATCGGAATCCATCCTGGCAATTCCGCGATATGAGTAGCAAGCCTTCGGACAGTCATACTTTTCGGATGAGGCTGCCAGTCATATTTATCCTCCGGTACTATTTTCAACATCTTACGGGTTATTTCAGCTTCTTCTTTCAATTGTTTTTCAAAAAACGTGACAATGATATTCATAATGGTTTTTTTGTTGCATCAAAATAAATGCAGCCTGGTGACAACCCTATGGCAGTCCAAAAAATTAATAATTAACAGGGAGTAATTTCATGTAGTCATCCAGCGGTGTATGTTTCTGAATGGTAAAATTCTCTTCTGTGCAGTTGAGATATAAAATACGCGAAACCCGGAAATCGCGATAATCCTTTTTATTATGACACCAACCGATCAGATGCCAGCTTAATGCATAAAAGACAAGTCCGATAGGCTCCATTTTTCTTTTAGAGACTTCCTCCTGTTTATTCGTGTAGCCTAACTCCAGAATTTTCCTGGAACTGATGGCTTGTTGAATTTTTGACAGGTAATCAAAATTTGTTGCCCAACAGACCGGCACCTGTAGTTTAATATTTTCTGATAATTTCTCAACGGCATCCTTTTGAGAAGAACGAAGTATTGATTTGATTTTGGTGAGTGCGGTGGAGTAATGTTGTTGAATGGACTTGTCGGAAAAAGCTGAGACGATGGATTCCATTAATAGTAAAGCATTCGCTTCATCTGTGCTAAACGACACGGGCTGCAGAAAATAGCCGTTCACGATAAAGTAACCTCTGTGCGGCTCGAAACTGACGGGAATGCCCTGTTCATTCAAAGCCTTAATATCGCGGTAAACAGATCGTACGCTGATACCGAATTTCTCTGCTATCTTCTCTCCCGTTACAAATTTTCTGGATTGAAGAAGGGTAAGAATTCCAAACAATCGGTCTATCCGGTTCATGTTTCAAATTTACCACATTCGTTGTATTGACTTCTGATCAGAATTTCCGTCTCTTTACAATATGACGGGCGGGACCCAGCTCAGACTTGAGCCGGGTTATAGCCGCCCCGGTAAAAGAAAGCGGCAAAAAGAATGGTACGGACTAAAAACGGAGCACCAAATTAATTAGTTTTAATTTACTAAAAAAATTAGTGTGAATAAAATATTTATCCTAGCTTTGAAGAATCAACTACTTTGAACGACTAAAAACTCACCCAATGTCAAACGCAGAAAAATTAAAGGCACTCAAGTTAACGATTGATAAAATAGATAAGGATTTTGGTAAGGGCAGTGTTATGATGATGAATGAAAAAAGTACAGAGCCCATGGAGGTTGTTTCTACCGGATCCATTGGTCTTGATGTTGCCTTGGGCATTGGTGGATTACCTCGTGGCCGGGTTATAGAAATTTACGGACCCGAGTCTTCAGGTAAGACCACTATTGCTACCCATGTAATTGCTGAGGCGCAGAAGAAGGGAGGTATGTGTGCATTTATCGATGCCGAACATGCGTTTGACAGCAATTATGCCCGCAAGCTTGGAGTGGACGTAGACAATCTCCTGATCTCCCAACCGGACTATGGCGAACAGGCTTTGGAAATTGCGGATCGGCTCATCCTTTCAGGTGCTCTTGATGTTGTTGTGATTGATTCTGTCGCTGCCCTGGTTCCCAAAGGAGAGCTTGAAGGAGAAATGGGTGACAGTAAAATGGGTCTACACGCCCGCCTGATGTCTCAGGCACTCAGAAAACTGACTGCCACTATCAGCAAAACAAATACAATCTGCATTTTCATCAATCAGCTTCGTGAAAAGATCGGAGTCATGTTTGGGAATCCTGAAACAACTACCGGTGGGAATGCCTTAAAATTCTACGCCTCTGTCCGTCTCGATATTCGGCGAATGACACAAATTAAAGATGGTGAAGAAGCCATCGGTAATCATGTTAAAGTAAAAGTGGTTAAAAACAAGGTCGCGCCTCCATTCCGTAGCGCAGAATTCGATATCATATTCGGAGAGGGAATTTCGAAAATGGGTGAAGTGATCGATATGGGAGTTGAATTCGGAATTGTGCAAAAAAGCGGAAGCTGGTTCAGTTATGGATCGGATAAACTAGGTCAGGGTCGCGATGCGGTTCGCCAGTTATTACATGATAATCCCGAGCTGGCTACAGAAATAGAAGCCAAAATCAGGGCGAAGATCAAGGAGACGCAGGATGGCGTGGTATCAGAGAAATAATTCGGGACTACTATATACTTGGGTTGGTAAGTAAGGGCTGTCTGAGAAGACGGCCTTAACTTTTTGCATAAAAAAAGGGGTCTGAATAAAAATTCAACCCCGTTTTAAAATCCAATATCCTATGAAAAACCATAGTAAAGATAATCGTAAACATCCAGATCTGCAACTGATCTAACCAATTACTATGGATTCCTAGTTATTTTTCACAAGTTGTTCTGAAGTAACTGAATTCGTCGATTTATCCGTCGCTTTCAGTATATAGGTCCCTTTTTGTATGGAAGACACATTAACAATTTGCATTCCTGCGTCAACTTCCTGTCCAAACAACACAGTGCCATACATATCCAAAATTTGAATATTCAATGCATGTGTAGACCGTATAATGAGTAATTTATCTACAGGATTCGGATAGAAGCGAAAGTCGCCAACAGAAATCGAATTTATATTTAAGGTCTTTGAGTAATATTCCTTTCCGTCCTTACCTGTAACATGAATCCTGTAAGAAACTATTCCTGTACCAATGGAATTGTCAACCAACGTAT
>DATHPV010000648.1:0-6559 GCA_035483495.1 Puia sp. | reverse complement strand
TTCTGCCAAATCAAAACCGGGAGGCAAAAAAGATTTTGTTGATCAATCTATCAGACTGATCGACTCAACCATTCTGGAAATCCGTGTCCTGGGAAGGAAACATGTTACGCCGCTAAAAGGATTTGACCTGAAGGAGCAGATTAAGTCCCTTATTAAGACAATGGAAGAGGGTATCGGGTTTAAAATAAGTTTTGAATATGATCTGCCGAACCAGGCGGAACTCCTCGACGACCTCAAGTTAAATATATACCGGGTTATTCAGGAACAGCTTAATAATGTTTATAAACACGCATCCGCTTCAAGAGTACAAATAAAGATGACTGCCGAGAATCGTCAGATCCATGTGCAGATCAATGACAATGGAATAGGATTCGAAATCGGAATGAAAAAGAGCGGGGTCGGGATAGTAAATATTATTAACCGGATAGAGTCATTCAACGGTAAAGTAGGTTTCGAGACCAAACCAGGAATTGGATGTAAACTTGATATCCGGATTCCGATGATTTTTCAGAAATAATTTCTTAGTCTTTCATAAATCCCTGCGCCTGTAGTTCAGTTACCAGCATATTTGTGTATTGCTTGCTCGCTTTTATAACTGTTGGTGGATTGGCAACTTTCGACTGCATGGAAATCAGCATTTTTTCAGTGTTGGCATTGAACAAATTGCTTTCTATAAAATAGGTCTTATCTGTTTCGTAATATCCCGGAGAATAATATACAGGAGCACTATATGCATAATAGCCACTGTAATAACCCCCGTAACCTGCATAAGGCGCATAGAAGCCAACCCCAACAGAATTTCCGGGCACATAGTGGGTTTGCGATTCCTGATCAACAACCGCTACTGTAAAAATGCCATCACAGCCAAGATCACGGATTGCTTTAAGGAGCACATCATTTTTAGGTAATTTATCAAGGGTAAGAATAGGTCCAAATGCATCGACACTTTTTACAGTTTTGATTCCCTTCGCTGCCGCAGCTTCTGCCAGATCATTTTCAAGTGTAACCTGCACTTCGTAATTCTGGGTCATCACAAAAATAAAAATCTTGTGCTTCCCCGGTTGCGGAACAGGTTTATCTTCTTTATTTACCCAGGTCGCCATGATACGCATGGATGAACTGGAACAGGAACTAAATGCTACTGATAATAAAATAATGTAAATGGAAATCTTTAATCTGGACATAGGAGTAAAAAGTATGATGTAATATTTGCTAATGTAGCTTTAAATATTGCAAACTACGAATTTAACGCGTTACGCGTTTAGCGTTATGCGTTTAGCGTTTAGCGTTCAGCGTTTTAAATTTCATTCATTTTCATTTTTGTGACGGCATAGTCACAAGCTCGCGCGGTCAGTGCCATGTATGTAAGTGATGGATTTTGGGTAGAGGTTGAAGTCATGCATGCTCCATCGGTGACAAATACGTTTTTACAGGCGTGCATTTGATTCCATTTATTCAGTATGGAAGTTTTCGGATCCTTTCCCATAAGCGCTCCTCCCATTTCATGAATATCAAGTCCGGGAGCCTGTTTGCTGTCATTTGTTTTGATATTTGTAAAACCTGCTTTTGTATACATTTCTGTCAGTTGTTCCGAAAAATCCTCGACCATCTTATTATCGTTCTCATCATATTCCACCGAGAACCGAAGTAAGGGTACTCCCCATTCGTCCTTCTTTTGTGTGTCAAGACTAAGATAATTTGTTTCTTTCGGAATCGTTTCACCCATCATATGTGAACCAACTCGCCAGGGACCCAAATCTTTCTTTGCGAGATTGTTTTTCAAATCGATACCAAATCCATCCGCTTTGGGAAAGCCGAACCTGCCAGAGAAAAAGCCTGCGGCATATCCCCTGAGAAAATCTGTCTCCTGTTTGCGAACATTCCTGAATCGGGGAATATAAGCAGTTGTTGGCCTTCCGCCTGCTGTGGTACTGTCCATAAATCCATTATATTCTGCAGAAATATGTCCCCTGTAATTGTGAAATGCAAAGTATTTACCAAGAATACCACTGTCGTTTCCCAGTCCATTCGGGAAGCGATTTGATTTTGAATTCAAAAGTATGAGGTTGGTATTAATGGCCGCAGCATTCACAAATATGATGCGGGCATAATAATCTAAGACTTCTTTAGTATGTGAATCGACTACTCTCACCCCTGTTGCTTTTCCTTTTTTCTCATCATAGATTATTGAATGCACAACAGAAAACGGACGAAGAGTCATATTACCCGTTTTAAGCGCCCAGGGTATCGTAGTTGAATTGGCAGCAAAGTAGCCGCCGAATGGACAACCACGCTGACAAAGATTTCTGTTCTGACACTGACCGCGACCCTGATCTAAGTGTATTTGTTTAGGTTCTGTAAGGTGTGCACATCGCGCATAGATGACGTGGCGGTCTTTGTAATTTTTTGCAATAAAATCCTTAAAATAATTTTCAACACAACTTAGCTCCAGAGGAGGTAAAAATTCTCCGTCTGGTAATACATCCAATCCATCTTTGTTTCCGGAAATCCCTGCGAATTTTTCAACATAACTATACCAGGGTGCGATATCCTTGTATCTTATAGGCCAGTCGACTGAGAATCCGTCACGGGCTGGTCCTTCATAATCAAAATCACTCCAGCGCTGCGTTTGTCGCGCCCACAGCAGGGATTTCCCACCAACCTGATATCCCCTGATCCAGTCGAACGGTTTTTCCTGCACATAAGGATGTTCAGTATCCTTCACAAAAAATTGCATCGCATCTTCTCTGAAAGCATAACACCTGCTTACCACAGGATTTGCTTCCTGAATTTCTTCCGGAATCTGCCCACGATGTTCAAATTCCCAGGGCAGCATATTAGTTGTCGGATAGTCTTTCAGATGAACCACATCGCGACCTCTTTCAAGTACCAGTGTTTTCAATCCTTTTTCGCATAATTCTTTTGCTGCCCATCCTCCACTCATACCTGATCCAATCACGATTGCATCATATGTTCTGTTTTTCACTCCATCGTTCAGATTGCCCATATCAGTTATTTAATTATGCAGTTTTTAAGGGAATACATCCCTGAAATTTTCCGGGTATCATTTTATACCCACGGATTTTGGTCATGTAATACTCGCATGTTGTGTATGCCTGAACAGTTAGCTTCTTGGTGGATTGATAGAAAAATAACATCGCATCACCGGAAGATTTTTGTTTATCTAAATCGGCTACAATAGAACGTCTTTCAGCGTCGCTGAGGCCAGAAAATGATTTACCGGTTTTATTCTTAACAAAAGATTCAAAGGATTTCATACCCTCTAAATATTTTTGCTGGTTTGGTTTTGAATAACAATCGTCAACCATTTTCAACGCAAATAAATGGGCTGAAAGATCTCTGGCTCCCGGTGAATCAGTTTTTGGAAGAATGGTTTCCGAGAGATCAGCAAGCATATTTTCATCTTCCGGTAAAATATGGATGAGCTTAAGTGGAATGGATACTTTCTGTTCGTTTTGCAGGCACGATGGCAACAATGCTGCCCCGGCCCAGATCATCAGTAACTGTTGTATGGCAACGCGTCTGTTCGGCATATACAATTCAATTTAGTTTACAGCGGTCTGGCTGCAGACGGCAGTAAAGCTATGAAAATTGCATAAATAGGTTATCTTTACAGAGCATATTATGAAAAAACTCATTGTTTCAATTCTTGCATTTTTGTATATCACCAGTTCCTACGGGGCAACGGTGTACCTGCACTATTGCATGGGGAAACAGGTGAGTTTTAGTTTCATGCCGGAACATTCAGTGAATTGTCATAAATGCGGCATGAAAAAATCGGGAGACAGAAAAGGCTGCTGCAAAGACGAAAAGAAAGTTGTAAAGTCTGGCGCGAATCAGGGCCTGAGTGCTCTGAATTTCTCAACCGGTATTCAGAAAAAAATCACGTTCATCGGTTCTGATTACTATAGTTTTTCAAAACCTGTTTTACTTTCAAAAATAAATATCAGCTCAGAAAATCATGGACCTCCCGGTAATCAACCTGTCCATCTTTATCTGATGAATTGCCTTCTTCTGATCTGATCCTTCTCACTGATCATCGACCTGTGGGATCTATTCCCATTTACCTGCAATTATTTTATTAAGTCAATCAAATTTATTTTATGAAATCCATTCATTTATATATAGTGGTTCTTGGATTATTGTTGCAATCGCCGGCAATTGGACAAATACAATCTGTCACCCTTCAGGCAAGCGGACTTACCTGTAGTATGTGCAGCAGGGCGATTTACAAGTCACTTCAGAAAGTTCCATCTGTTTCTAAAGTTCAGGAGGATATCGAACATTCCAGTTACCACATTCAGTTCGTCGACCCTGGAAAAGTTTCTTTAGAAAATTTGAAAAAGGCTGTCCAGGATGCGGGTTTTTCCGTGGCAAAGATGGAAGTAAAAGCCAATTTCAACAATGCATTTGTGGCAAGTGACTCTTCACTAAAAATGAGTGATTTTATTTTTTACTTCGTGGATATTCCCAAACAGAATTTAAATGGCGATAAAAAACTCCTGATACTGGACAAAGATTTTCTGCTGGATAAGGACAGGAAAAAATATGGCGGCGACTATAGTACCATGCCTTCAGCAAACGGTAATGACAGAATTTTTCATGTAACCATCGAGAAATCATAACATGAAATTTTTTTCGAAATTCTTATACCTGTCGCTGGGACTCATTTTAATATCTTACCGTGCCAGTTCGCAGGAGTTATATGTTTTTACGGAACCAGCCAGTAATATGCCGGCAAAATCGCTTGGAATAAGAGCGAGTAACTGGCTTATGTATGATAAGTCTGGCAGCACGCTCAATTACCAGCTCATTCCGGAAGTCATGCTGGGTGTTAACAAAAATATCATGTTACACCTGGATGGATTCTTTACAAATCAGGGGGGAAACTTCCACGCGGTGGGTGCAGGTACATATATAAAATACAGATTGTATTCAGCAGATGCCATAAACCGTCATTTCAGGGTTGCTGCTTTTGGCCGGGTGAGTTTAAATAACTCGGCTATTTTTCAGGAAGAAATTGATCTCACCAGAAATAACACAGGTTATGCAGTCGGAGTGATCGCAACTCAACTATTACACAGACAAGCGATTTCCGCATCTGTCAGCTTTAACCAGGCGTATAATAACGGAGCAGAAAATAAATTTCCGCCTGGTCAGCCTGACCAGGCGATTAATTTTAGTATTTCAACCGGAAGACTAATTCTTCCAAAAGAATATCTGAGTTATAAACAAACCAATTTTAATCTTATGCTGGATCTGATGGGTCAGCATTTGTTGAAAGAAAATGGAAATTTTCTTGATATGGCGCCTGCGATACAATTTATTTTTAACAGTCAGTCCCGGCTCGATATAGGGTATAAATTTCAGTTGTATAGTGATATGCAAAGGGTGGCGCCAAACGGTTTTATGATCCGGTTCGAACATCTATTGTTTAATGTGTTATAGTTGTTTTAGTTTTGAACTCACATATTTTCAATTCTGATCCATCATTCATAATTCATAATCCATCATTAGTTTATGCCTCTCCACACCATCCTTGGCGCCAACGGAACCATTTCAACAGAGCTGATCCCCATTCTTAAATCATCCGGAGAAAAAATAAGACTGGTATCGCGAAATCCAAAACAGATTGAAGGAACGGAAATATTTGCTGCGGATGTTTTAAACAGGGATCAGGTTTTTGAGGCGGTGAAAGGTTCGGATATTGTTTACTTATTAGTAGGCTTACAATATGACATCAAGATATGGAGAAGCAGCTGGCCGGTCATTATGAAAAATGCCATTGATGCCTGCAAGGCACACAATGCGAAACTAATATTTTTTGATAACGTATATATGTATGGGAAAGTAAGCGGTAAAATGACCGAATCTACTCCCTTTAATCCCTGCAGTGAAAAAGGAAAGGTGAGGGCAAAGATTGATGAGATGTTGCTTCAGGAAATGAAATCAGGCAGTCTGAAGGCGATTATCGCTAAAGCAGCAGATTTCTATGGTCCCCGCGCCGCAAATACTAGTGTCCCAAACATCATGGTTTTCGACAGATTAAAAAAGGGAAAATCTGCACAATGTTTTGTTTCTGCAAAGCAGATTCATAGTTATACATATACACCCGATGCTGCCGCAGGTTTATATATGCTGGCAGTTACGGAATCCGCATATGGCCAAACCTGGCATTTGCCAAGTACACTTCCGGCGATATCTGCAGAAAGTTTTATTTCTATCGCAGCAAAATATATGAAGGCCAAGGCAGGAATTCAGATTTTACCAAAATGGCTGATTACAATCGTAGGATTATTTGTTCCTATCATGAGAGAAATGAAAGAAATGCTTTATCAGAATGAATTTTCTTACGAATTCGATTCTTCTAAATTTGAAAAAGCTTTTCAATTCAAACCCACGAGTTATGAGGAGGGCATCAGACAAACGGCGGAATGGTGTCTGGCCTACGGTAAAGTTTAAAGTTTTAATTGAACAGTCTTGCCGGTTTCTGCAGATTTATAAATGCCTTCAATAACTTTCAAATCCTTTAGAGCTT
>DATHPV010000647.1:0-4824 GCA_035483495.1 Puia sp. | reverse complement strand
AAAAAAACATTCCGCGAATGGGTAAGACAAAAAACAAGACACTATACCACGGGCAAATATTATAAACCAAGGCATAAATTCTTACTTACACTTTATTCAATCAGCCATATTTTATTCTATCCGGCATTTATTTTAAGCCTGATTTATTTTCGCTGGCAATGGACCCTGATTATTTTTCTGATCAGATTCCTGGCTCAGGGCATCGTTTATTTCCGATGCATGAAAAAACTCGGGGAATCAGATCTCTTTCCTTTCTGGTGGCTGCTTGATATATGGATGATCGGATATTATATCATCTTTGCACCTTCACTATGGAAGAAGCCCCGCGCGGACTGGAGATAGTTACCCGGTATTTTTCAGATTTTACGCCAGAACAAAATCGACAACTCAGGGCGCTGGAAGAAGTTTATCATGAATGGAACGCCCGGATAAATGTTATATCCCGAAAAGACATTGGAAGTTTGTACGAAAAACATGTCTTGCATTCTCTTAGTATTGCAGCAGTGTTTGACTTTCCGCCCGGTACTCATGTGATTGACATAGGAACCGGAGGTGGTTTCCCGGGAATTCCACTGGCAATATTTTTTCCTGAAACACAGTTTCAGCTTGTGGACAGTATTGCAAAAAAACTTAAGGTGGTGGATGCGGTCGCAGATGCTCTTTCACTTACTAATATCTGCACGCAACATATAAGAGCAGAGGAAATCAAAGGAAAGAAATTTGACATCGCCATTTCAAGGGCTGTCGCTCCTCTCAAGGATCTCTGGTTCTGGTCAAGACCACTGCTCAGACCACAGAACATGCATCTAGTCCCCGAAAATTCTGATGCACTTCCCAAAGCGAGCGGACTTATTTGTCTGAAAGGCGGCGACCTGCATGCTGAAATATCAGAAAGCGGTACCAGACCCAAAATTCACGAGATATATGATCTGTTTCCAGAAGAGTCCTTCCGTGAAAAATATATTCTCCAGGTTCCTTATCAACGGAATAACTGAAGAAATCCTCCATAATTTAATTTATACTTTCTTCCGTTTAAAGGGTGATTATACTCTTCATCCGTTTTGAGTCTCCTTTAATTTTAAGGTAGGTCTTTTATTGGTTATGAGTTATGGGTTATGGGTTATGCAATTAAATACACATTTTTCAAGGTCCATCATCCATTTTTCATTTACCATAACCCATAACTCATACCCCATAACCACAAAATAACCCATAATTCATAACTCATAGCCATCAACAATTAACCATAAACCGATGATAAAAACTGCTATTGTAGATGACAACGCTTCTGTACGGAATGCAATGGAGAAAATGATAAATGAGGCGGAAGGATTTGACCTTACAGGAATTTACACTAACGCACAGGAAGCAATTGTATTAATACCACTTATGAAACCAGATGTGGTTTTGATGGATATAAATCTTGGAAATGGAGAATCCGGAATTGAATGTATTCGTAAAATAAAACCGCATTTCCCCGAAATATTATTTTTAATCTGCACGGTATTTGACGAAGACGAAAAAATATTTGAAGCGCTTTGCGCCGGCGCCAGCGGTTATATGTTGAAAAGAACTGTCCCATCGGAGTTGCTGCGCGCAATAAGGGAGGTTTGGGAAGGAGGATCACCGATGAGTGGACTGATTGCAAGGAAAGTAGTGAACGTATTTCAGGTAAATGATAGCGGTGGAATTGGTTGGAATCCTCTTCATGCAAAAAATGGAAAATCGCTTCCTGGACTTTCAAATCGGGAAAATGAAATACTGCAGCTGCTCGCGAGCGGATTACTTTATAAAGAGATTGCAGCTAAACTTTATATTAGTTCCGAAACGGTGCGCAAACATGTTTATCATATTTATGAAAAGCTGCATGTTGGTAATCGCGTGGAAGCCATTAATAAATATTTCAGAAGATCATGATTGCAAATAAGGACTACCACTTTAATTCGAGTTTATTATTATTTCGGTTTACATCTGCCATTCGATGGGAGGCATCTATTTCGACCCGTATCACGTCTGTGAGCTTATGGTTTGTTTCAAATTCATATACGGGACTGGTCCATTTCCAGGGTTCAAATATATGACGGGGAATATTTTTGTTTTCGTCCGGTTTCGTACCAAACATCGAATAAAGAGGAATATATGCCATTTCCTGACTGCCATCTTTGAATTGAAGAAGAACATCTACCGGCATCGGAACCTGTCCCAGCATTCTGAGCCTGATCTTTGTTTTCCCGTTCACCTCCCATAAGCTATCAATGCCATAGTCAATTTTCTTAATACTCTTGACCCAGAAATCTTCATACCAGTCAAGCTGTATATTGCTCACCTTTTCCGCGACGCGAAAAAAATCATCGGCATTTGGATGTTTAAATCTCCATTCGCGATAGTATTCCAACAATATTTTATCAAGGACCTGGTCCCCTACGATATATCCAAGTTGCACCATAAAAACGGCTCCCTTACTGTAGCTCGAAACACCGTAAGCCCTGTTCGTACTAAAATAGTCCGCGTAAGTTGTCATCGGTTCCTGCAAGTTGCTCTTAGCGTAATTGAAGTAGGAGTCGTACTCATTCTTAAATGTCTGATCTGCCACCGTATCTTTTCTTAAAAAGCCCCAGTTGCGTGCCGCCGCATACTGAGTAAATCCCTCATCCATCCATGGATATTTAAGTTCATTGGTACCAAGCATACCCTGATACCAACTATGCATCCATTCATGCATCCACCCTCCAGCATCTGCCAGTAAAGTTGCCATCGGATATTCCATTCCACCGTCGCCACCATGAATAAATGAGTATTGCTTATATGGATATGCACCATAGGTTTGTTCCATATATGGCAGTATAATTTCAGCGACATCCAGAATGTGCAGCCAGTTTTTCTCCTGCTCATTTGTTGTTTTATACAGAAGATGTATCGTAAGATCATTTCGCAGTTTCTTAGATACATGTTTAAATTCCGGGTCAGCAGCCCAAACAAAATCATGAACATTGGGCGCATAAAAATGCCAGGACAATTTTTCTCCTGGAGGCCTGACTACTTTAGTGCCGGTGTTCTCGTAACCATAACCGATTTCCTGAGGATTTTGCAAGTATCCCGTTCCCCCAAGGATATAGGACTTCTCAATATGTACGTTTACATCGAAGTCCCCCCAAACTCCGTAGAATTCACGTCCCACATACGGTGTAGCGTGCCACCCTTCATAATCATATTCGCAGATTTTCGGATACCACTGACTCATGGAATAACGCACTTTTGTTTGCGGATTATCTCTGCCACTTCTGCGTATTTGCAAGGGTACCTGGGCCTCGAATTCCATGTCAAAATGGACGGTAGTATTCGGAAGTATTGGTTTAGACAGGTTAACTTCCAAAATCGTTTCTTCAGTTTGAAAAGTTTGGGCAACACCATTCATTTTTAACGAAATGATTTTTTGATACCCAATCTCATCCGGGGAGAGAAGCTGTATCCGGTCCTGAACCCTGTAGTCCCAATCCGGCTGATCATTGATAAGAACACGTCCGAGAGCACGACTGCGATTATCCATCATACTATTTGGCTGGAACGCATTCCAATAAAGATGATAGAAGACTTTCCGGAGCGTGTCGGGAGAATTGTTGGTATAAGACAGCATCTGTTTGCCCGTAAACCTGTTGTTCCCAACATTCATGTCTATATCCATCACATATTTTACCCGTTGCTGCCAACGGTCGGGCTGGGCAAAGATCTCCGTCACACCGGTTTGTAGCAACAATAAAAGAAAAATAAAACGAAAAGATTTCAAAATTAATTCCATAAAAATGTCTTTGCTAATATATGTGTTTTGCATCCCAACAATTCGGGGAGATACCGAAAAGTTTTACTTTCCAGTTCCCTCAAGAATGATTACTATTTCACCCTTTACACCTTTTTCTTTAAAATGATTTATTACTTCTTCCAAAGTTCCACGAATATTTTCCTCATATATTTTACTAAGCTCCCGTGCTACAACACATTTTCTTGAAGCATCAAAATATTCAGCAAACTCCTCCAGTGTCCTGACCAAACGAAGAGGAGATTCATAAAAAACCATGGTTCTGGCCTCTGTGGACAATTTTTTCAATAATGTCTGTCGTCCTTTTTTTACAGGTAAAAATCCTTCAAAGCAAAAGCGGTTGATTGGAAGGCCGCTGTTCACAAGTGCCGGAACAAATGCCGTAGCACCGGGAAGACATTCAACTCTTACATTAACCTGTATACATTCACGAACCAGTAAAAAAGCAGGATCAGAAATCCCCGGTGTACCAGCGTCGGTGAGTAGGGCCATTACTTTACCCTGCAAGAGCTGGTCTACCAAATGTCGTAAAACTTTGTGTTCATTGTGCTGGTGATAAGGTGTTAGTGGTTTAATGATCTGGTAGTGATTCAGGAGTTTGAGGGAGTTCCTGGTGTCCTCCGCCAGTATCAGATCAGCTTTTTTAAGTACCTCAATCGCACGAAATGTGATGTCCTGTAAATTCCCAATTGGCGATGGAACGAGGTAAAGCATTAGTGTGATAGTGTGATAGTGTGGTAGTGTGGTAGTTAAATTCGCACTACCACCTTTCAATTAACGGTGATTTCAAAGTATTCCATAACAGGATTAGCCAATAACTTTCTGCTTGCTTCCTCTGCAATTTTTTTTGCTTCGTCAGATGAATTGGCCGCTACTTCGAGCTGAATGGTCTTCCCGATCCGGACGTCCTGCACCGTTTTGATTCCAAGATTCTGAAGTCCTCCCAAAACTGCTTTCCCCTGTGGGTCCAATAATTCTTTTAGTGGCATAACTTTTATCAGTACCGAATA
>DATHPV010000646.1:0-4671 GCA_035483495.1 Puia sp. | reverse complement strand
GGGATACCAGTGTGCGACCGCAAGACAATTTTTTCCTTTATGCCAATGGAAGCTGGATCAAAAAAGCGGTGATCCCCGCTTCCCAGTCCGGATGGGGATTGGCATATATACTATATGACACCACGTTGGGCAGAATGCACTTCCTGCTGGATTCACTTTCAGCATTGACTAATACGGTAAAAAACAGTCCTTCCCAGCAGGTTGCTGACCTGTACTACAGTGCTATGGATTCAGCCGGAATTGAAAAGAGAGGATGGCTGCCTGTAAAGGCCGAGCTCGACAGCATCAATGCCATTCAGGACCTCGCAGGAGTGATTCATGAAACCATTAAAGAAACAGCTATTAATCATGGACCCTTCTATAGTTTTTCCGTGAGTCCGGATGAAAAAAACAGTGCCCTCTATGCCGCTCATTTTTCTCAGGGGGGTCTGGGTCTGCCAGAAAAAGATTACTATTTTAATAAAGATTCTTCCATCCAAAAAATCAGGAAGGCTTATGTGAAACTGGCAACGGAATTATTCCAGCTTACGGGGGAAGACAGTACGAAAGCCGCGCGCGAAGCCGCTTCCGTCCTTACTGTAGAAACTGCACTTGCAGGATTTTCCAAATCAGACGTTGAGCTGAGGGACCCCGTTGCCAATTATCATAAAGTAGCTGCCAAGTCATTTGGCACCCTGATGCCCGGATGGGGTGAGCTTCCGGAAAAAATGAAAATCCAGAGCGATACGCTGATTGTAGGACAGCCGGCATTTTTAAAAGGTCTGGCTACCACCGTCAGTAAATCTTCCCTGACTGACATTAAAAATTATTTGCGCTTTCACGTGCTCTTTGACGATGCGCCATACCTGAGCAGCGATTTTGTGAATGCCAGATTCAATTATTCAAAACTGTTGAACGGGCAAAAACAAATGAAGGAAAGATGGAAACGAATGACCACCATGGTAGACCAGCAACTGGGAGATGCCCTCGGACAACTTTATGTAGAGAAATATTTCCCTCCGGCGGCCAAGGAAAGGATGAATGAACTTGTAAGCAATCTCCTCGATACTTATGCCGAAAGGATTCAGCAGCTGGACTGGATGAGCGATTCCACCAAAAAAAAGGCGCTGGTTAAATTACATGCCATCGTACGGAAGATCGGATACCCCGACAAATGGAAAGATTATTCCACCATCAATATTGTAAGGGACGATATTATTTCAAACCTGCGAAATACTGCTGCTTACAATTACAATCGGGATCTCAACAAGATTGGCAAACCGGTGGATCGTACCGAATGGTTCGAAACGCCACCCACGATCGACGCATATTATGACCCGACCCAGAATAATATCAATTTTCCAGCAGGTATATTACAGCCTCCTTTCTTTTACCTGGACGGGGATGATGCAATCAATTATGGAGGAATCGGTTTGGTGATCGGTCATGAGATTACGCACGGATTTGACGACGAGGGCAGGCAGTACGATGCCGATGGAAATCTGAAAGACTGGTGGACATCAGAAGATACTAAAAAATTCAAAGAAAGAGCCTCCAATATTATCCGTCAGTACAACAGTTATGTTGTCGTAGACACTTTTCATATCAATGGCGCACTAACGGAAGGAGAAAATCTGGCTGATAATGGCGGTCTTGCCATTACCTATGCCGCATTCAAAAAAACGCCGCAGGGAAAATCTGATAGTCTGATCAACGGCCTTACCCCTGATCAGCGCTTTTTCCTGAGTGCGGCGCAGATATGGCGGTCAAAAACCCGCGAAGAAAGTTTACGCACACAGGTGTTGACAGATCCGCATTCCACTTCGATGTATCGTGTGAATGGACCGGTGTCCAATATGCCTGCTTTTTATAAAGCGTTTAATGTTCAGCCCGGAGATGCGATGTATAGAGAGGACAGCGTAAGAGTTAAGGTTTGGTGATGGGTTAAGGGGGTTGGCGGATGACGGTTGGCGTTTGGCGGATGACGGTTGACGGATGACGGATGACGGTTGACGGTTGACGGTTGACGGTAAGATAAAAAGAAATCTTTTTTTTCCAAGATGATTATACTAACGACGTGTTTGATATCCATTTCAATAGGAATGTCGTTGGGACTCATTGGCGCGGGGGGATCTATTTTAACGATACCAGCGCTGGTTTATATTTTGAAAATAGATCCCCTTACTTCCAGCGTTTACTCCATGTTTATAGTGGGAACGAGCAGTTTAGTGGGAGGGATAAAGTCTTTCAGCAAAAATTTAGTTGATTTCAAAATCGTAACATTATTTGGGATTCCATCATTAGTGGGTGTTCTCATCGCCAGAAATATAATATATCCTTCTATTCCTGCTCAATTACAACTCATAAACAATTTTACTGTTTCCAAGAGCGCTTTATTTATGTTTTGCATATTCGTGATCATGTTTTATGTCGGTATCAAAATGCTGATAAAATCTAAAAAAGATTCAACCCCAGAAAAATCCAAAGACTCAAAATCTATATTGTTACCGGTTCAGGGATTATTTATTGGAACACTCACGGCATTGCTCGGTATTGGCGGCGGATTTCTGATTGTACCGGCCTTATTCTTTTGGACTAACCTGTCAATAAAAAAAACTATCGGAACAACCCTGTTAATTATAGCTATCAACGCCCTTGTGAGCTTTCTTGTCAGCTACTCAAAGACAATTTTAAACTGGCAGTTTCTATTATTATTTTCGGCGGGTTCCATGATTGGTATGTTTCTGGGAATTAAAACCAGAGATTCAATTACCGGCATTCATTTGACGAAGATCTTTGGCTGGCTTGTTTTAAGTATCTCCCTTTTTATTGCGTACAAAGAATTTTCCGGCTAAAGCTTAGGGTTTAAAGCTTAAGGCTTAAAGCTTAAGGCTTAAAGCTTAAGGCTTAGGGCTTAAATATCAACGCCCAGATCATAAGGGATTGTTAGAAGTATTTATTTATTGAAGTATTTCAATAAATAAATATTATATTTGTGTTGTAATTCATGTATATGGATGCGAAAAAAGCAGAAAAGATTTCTAAAGCACTAGCAGACCCCAACCGGCTGACCATATTGAAAGAAATAAAGAAAAGCAAACGTTGTCTTTATTGTTCGGACATCAACGAAAAGATCGACCTGGCCCAGCCCTCTATAGCCCATCACCTGAAGTTATTGCTTGAAAGTGAATTGGTTACGTCTGACAAAGACGGCCGAAACGTGCGGTATTACCTCAACAACAAACTGATGGATGAATATATCCAGTTCATCAAAGAATTAAAGAATTAAATTTTTTTCCTTTCATTTATCGAAATACTTAAATAAATCTATAACTTTGTTTCCAGTTATCTGTTATCCTATAAAAATATCTGCTTAATTATATCGAATTACTTAAATAAATCAAATAATGAATACCATGTCAGCACGAATACTCATCCAAAATCTCTTCAATATCTTCTTAAAATAATTTTATATGTCACAGAAAAAAGCATTCATATATACAACGATCGTCTTTGGTCTCATAACATTATTCTCCTATCTGGCCAATGCCCAGCCTACCGGTAAAATTGTCGGCGTCTGGCAAAAGGACGACAGTAATTTAATAATAGAAATTTATAAGGCAGGTCCACAATACTTCGGCAAACAGATATGGGGAAATTCCCTGTTTGAAGCTGATGGAACAACGCCCAAAAAAGACGAAAATAACAGCAACGAAAGATTACGGAAAAGAGAACTCAAGAACCTCACCGTTCTGACAAACTTCGATTACGAGGGTCGGGTGTATGACGGCGGGACTTTTTACGATTACAAGAGTGGGAAAAAATATAAATCCATTTTAAAGTTAAAAGGGGAAAATGTTTTACTAATCCGGGATTATACCGTTATATCGCCATTGGGAAAAACTACCACGTGGAAAAGGGTTCAATAAGCTTTTTACATAGCTATATTTTTTACCCTCCGTTGGATATAATTAGTTGTGTGAGAATGTCCGACTCAACCCGGTTTACTTAACATAAAAGGGTATGTTAGCTGTAGCTACTTTGTTGTGCCCGTCACTTATATATAAGAATAAACGGTAAGGCCCTTCCTTAGAAGGTGTTTTCAAAACAGCTTCTTTAAAGTTTTTTACCACTATTGATTCGGGAAGGGCTAATGGACGGGACTCACGGTCACCGCCGTTTTTAAGGTCGGTACTTTCAGGCAGCAGCTCCCAGCGTGCTGTAAGTTTATCCTGATTGGGATCATTTGCAAATGCGGTTATTGGATAGTCTTTATCGGGTTGCAGATAAATAAAATCACCCGCTTTTTTATTGTCTAACAGCAGTGAATCTATATGGGGTGCCCTATTTTGAGGCCAGCTACCTGTCCATAAATATTGCATCACATCTACAACTTCTGATTCTTCTCCCTGTTCAGTAAAAAGGCCATACCAGGTAGGGGTTCTTTCCTGTTTCTGTCCCCATAAAAACACGTATGAGCCAACACAATGTTTATCCTGTTTCACAGATGCTTCGTACCGGCTTTTATATACGGCAGCTTTTTGACTACTCGTTTCTTCTATTGCGGCTTTCCACGGCGTTTGTAAACTTTCCCAATGGCCTGTGGGTCCCCACTCGGTTACCATATACGGTCCATCCCATCCTGCAGCACGCAAAACCTGCGGTACTTTGGCCAATCCGCCATATACCTGT
>DATHPV010000645.1:0-3543 GCA_035483495.1 Puia sp. | reverse complement strand
ACAGCGCAGGCAAATTATAATGCCGCACTTCAGAATGTGACAAGTAATGAGGCAGCTGTTTCGAGTGCGAAAGCTAATCTGGCCATCCAGGCAGCGAATGTTGACAAGACTACTATTGCTTCACCATTAAATGGTGTGGTTTCACTATTGAGCGTGAAAAAAGGGGAACGAGTTGCAGGTAATCAGTTTGCTGCAGGCACAGAAATTATGCGCGTAGCAGATATGAGCAAAATTGAAGCAGTTGTAGACGTAGGAGAAAATGATATCACAAAAGTTCATTTGGGCGATTCAGCTGTTGTTGAGGTGGACGCATACAACGGTAGAAAATTTAAGGGTTTTGTTACTCAGATAGCAAGCAGCATTGTTTCCACCGCTACGACTTCAAGCAGTACAACTAACGATGTGACAAATTATAAAGTGCATATACGTCTGAATCCTTCCACTTACAAAGATCTGACTGATAATAAGAGACCCAAAAGCCTGGTATTCCGTCCAGGGATGACAGCGAGTGCTGATATTCAAACAAAAACACACACAGATGTACTGGCGGTTCCGATCAATGCGGTAACTACCAGGGAAAAAACAGCAGGTAGTCAGGCAGCTGCCAAGGATAAAAAACCTGTGGAAGACCAAAACGGTGATGTGAAAGCAGTTTCCTCAACCGGTGATCTGGATGAAGTTGTTTTTCTTTTACAGCCAGACAATTCAGTCAAACAGGTTAGCGTCAAAACAGATATTCAGGATGTAAACAATATAGAAGTTACCGAAGGTTTGAAAATGGGAGATCAGGTTGTTACGGGTCCGTATGGAACGGTCAGTAAAATATTAAACAATGGCACAAAAGTTACTGTTGTAGATAAGGAGAAATTATTTGAAGTAAAGAAATGATCCGGAGCCTGGGGTTTATCCACCGAAATGCAGAATTCAATGCGATTTGGAATTATAGGAAGCGGAAGTTGGGGAACCGCCCTTGTCAAAATTCTTACGGATAACGGACAATCGCTGAATTGGTGGATAAGGAATCCGGCCGTTGTTGAACATATCAAAAAAAAGGGGCATAATCCCCAGTATCTGAGTTCGGTTTATTTTGACATAAACAAACTTGTACTTACAAATGATCTGGAAGAACTTATTCGCAATTCCACCTGCATTTTAGTAGCAGTTCCTTCTGCGTATATTGAACAAATCTTTGATAAACTTCCAGAAGAAATCTTTCAGGGCAAACAAATTCTCTCAGCCGTAAAGGGTATACTACCTGGCAGAAACTTGTTATTAAACGACTACCTGGCTCAGCAGTTTCAAACAAAAGCAGAAGATTACTTTACAGTTATGGGTCCCTGTCATGCAGAAGAAATTGCCTCTGAAAAGTTATCTTATCTCACTTTTTCAGGGCATTCTGAAACCTCTGCCATGAAACTTGCGTCTTATTTTTCAACGGAATATCTGAACACCGTTCCTAACGATGATGTTTATGGAGTTCAGTATGCCGCTGTTCTTAAAAATATATACGCGCTTGGGGCAGGGATGGCCCATGGGTTAGAATATGGTGATAATTTCTTAAGTGTTTTCATCGCTAACTGTGCCGATGAAATGGCAGGGTTCCTCTTGAAAGCAGGTATTCGGCATATTGAGGTTGGCATCCATGACGTTGCCGGATCCGTACATGAAAATAAAAAGGCTAATTACGCTGCATCCGTATATCTGGGAGATCTGCTCGTAACCTGTTATTCATTGTTCAGTCGAAACCGAACATTCGGTAATATGATTGGAAAAGGATATTCGGTAAGTGCAGCTAAGCTGGAATTGAATATGGTAGCGGAAGGATATAACGGGAGCCTTTGTCTTTATCGTGTCAACCAGAACTTAAAGGCAGAAATGCCAATAGCTGATACGATATACCGGATTTTATGGGAAAATGTTAATGTGCGGGATGCCTTTAAACGAATAGAAAGTTTCCTGGTCTGATTTTTTAACGATTAATATTTTATGACACCTCTTTCATATCAGGGTTTTGGGTTCACGGCCATCCTCGTAATGGTTGCGATACTTTCAGCAGCACAATTGCTGAAGTACCTGAAGGTTCGATTCCTGGATGATCGCAGGGAGGATAAGACAAAACGCATAACGCATAACGCATAACGCATGGTTTAATCAAAAAATAACGAAGCGGCGATTCCATCTGCAAATAATTTCCCTTCCCTGGTTAACAGCATTTTTTCCTGAACCCGCTCCATCTTATTTGAGTGTATATATCTGGCAGCATTTTCTGCGAGTTTATTGCTTTTTTCTTTTCCAAATTGACTTGAAACATAGTGAAGATCCATTCCTTCAATCGTTCTGAGAGATGTCATAATATATTCATTCAGCAAATCCTTAGTCCGAAGAGTCTCAAATTCCATGTTTAACTGGCCATTCATAAGAGACTTAACATAAAGTGCATTATTCGAAATATTCCATTGGCGGCTAATTCCATTGAATGAATGTGCAGCCGGACCCAGACCCAGATATTTTTTTGATTGCCAATAAGCACTGTTATGCCGGCTTCTTTTTCCTGGTTTAGCATAACTCGAAATTTCATAATGTTCGAAACCTGCAGCTTCCAGAATGTCGATACCGGCCAGAAATTGGGCTGCCTGTTTTTCTGGTTTTATGTCTTCCGTTTGTTTCATCCGGATCATTTTATAAAGCGCTGTTTTTGGTTCCACTGTAAGGGCATAACATGAAATATGATTAGGATTTACCGAAATGGCCGTGTGGAGATTTCTACCCCATTTTTCATCCGTGAGCCCGGGTAATCCATATATAAGATCTAAACTGAAATTTTCAAATCCGGCGGCTCTAATCATTTCAGCAGAATATAAAGCCTGTTTTGAATCGTGTGCCCGCTTCATCCAGGAGAGGTCATCATCAAAAAAAGATTGTATGCCGATACTCAGGCGGTTAATTCCGGCTCGTTTCCATGATCTCAGACGTTCGGGACTCAAATCATCGGGATTACATTCCAGTGTAATTTCTGGATTTTCTGAAATGGTGAAATGCTTATAAACAGCATCCATAATTCCGTCGATGACTGAAGATGGTAAGAGGGAAGGGGTGCCACCTCCAAAATATATCGTTTCTACGGTTTCGTCATTCAGATATGTTACCCGCAGTTCAATTTCTTTCAATAAAGCGACGCTAAAATCGTTTTGCAGTGCAAGGCTGGTAGAGAAATGAAAATTACAATAACTGCAAGCTTGTTTACAAAACGGAATATGAATATAGATGCCTGCCATAGGATTAGCTAATTTTACGGAACTAAGAACGTGCTTTGAGAGAATGGCGAAATTAAGATTATATGGTCTGATCACCCTTTTGTTGCTTGCGTTGGTACTGCCGGCATTCGCTCAGTATTCACTTCATGTAAATCTCAGTTCAACTGATTCCATTTTCAGGGCGCCTGCACTTGGTATTCCTTCTTCGTTTAAAGACCGGGCAGGCTGCACCGAATATGTATACAAACTCACCGATTTACTAAGAAATAGAGGGTTTACTTCCGCTTCG
>DATHPV010000644.1:0-3251 GCA_035483495.1 Puia sp. | reverse complement strand
AAATATTTAATGAACTATGCTGTCAAAATAGGAATCAATACAACATATATTGATGAAAGTGCTGTGGCAGGAAGTACATATACCTGGATTTCTAATATTGCAATTCAGCTTTCATTCTAAAAAAAAGATTATGAACAGGATCATTCTTCTGGCTTTTGCCATCATACTATTAAATGGATGTTCTTCGAAAATAGATATTACACTACCGGCAAAACCACCGGCGGATAATGAAACGTCTGATCTTATCATTTCAGAAATTGCAACATTCATAAATACAGATGGAAATGCGGGGGGAGTCAGAAACCACTATGTTGAACTTTATAATGGTACTCATGATAATGTCGATCTTTCCCAATATGCAATAGGCTATCAGGCAAGTTTGGACGAAAACACACTTTTAGATTGGTCATTTCCGACAGATGCAACCTATTTAAAACTGAGTGGTACACTCGAATCAACGAAATGTTATGTGATCGCTTCTCCGCAGGCCGACGCTACTTATGTACCCAGCAATATCGTTTGGGGTACAGAGAGTACAGCGGCAGCTGATGCAAGTAGTCCTTTGCAGTTGAGTGGTAATAGTGGGATCGCGCTGTTAAAAAAAGATGCTGCCGGAATTTATATTTTGGGTAATGAGACCTATTCTGTTCTTGATGTATTTGGGAGTCCGAATGTTGCAAGAGTAGTATCAGGCGGGTCGAACAGCAGCAGAAATAATTTTATGTGGCCAACTGCAGGTGAATCAATCGATACCAGAAACAGAACATTCTGGCGAAAAAAGACTGTGCATGATCCTAGTTCGGATTGGGCGCTGACGAGCGGAACAACAGCAGACAATTCGCAATGGACCATCTCAGGCGACCGTGCATGGGACTATTCCAATGTAGGGCAGCCTTCCAGATAATATAATTTTTAATTTATCTTACTGCTTATGAAGTTGATTAAGAATGCACAGGTATATGCTCCAAAGAAAATCGGGAAAAAAGATATTTTGGTTGGGGGAGGCAAAATATTAACTATCGCCGACGACCTGACTTTTCGGGGACCGGATATTGAAGTAGTTGATGCTAAAGGGAAAATAACAACTCCCGGATTAATCGATCAGCATATACATTTAATTGGTGCGGGTGGTAAACATGGATTCAATTCCCTGACACCTGAAATAACATTGTCAGAACTGATCTCCTGCGGTTCTACAACAGTAATGGGTTTGCTGGGAACAGACGGCGTTACAAAAAGTTTGAGAACACTGTACGCAAAAACGAAAGCGCTGGATAAAGAAGGAATCACCGCGTATATGCTAACCGGGTATTTTGGTCTGCCGCCCATTACATTAACCGGATCTGTTTTAGAAGACATGATCCTAATCGATAAAGTGATCGGGTGTAAAGTAGCCATTAGCGATCCAAGATCTTCTTACCCTACGGCAAAAGAATTGCTGAATATTCTTAAAGATGTTCATGTAGGAGGATTGACATCGGGCAAAGGCGGTATTCTTCATGTTCATCTCGGATCACTTGATACGAATATGTCGTTGCTAATCGAATTGGTGGAAGAATATAAATTTCCGATCAGAAATATTTCGCCAACACATGTAGGCAGGACTTCCGCGCTTTTCGATCAGGCTATAAAGTTTGCCAAACTGGGTGGCATGATAGATATCACTACGGGAGGTACAAAATTCAGTGAGCCATATGAACAGGTATTATATGCTTTGAACAAAGGAGCATCTATCGACAATATGACTTTTAGCAGTGATGGAAACGCCGGAATGGCGCGTATGAATTCAAGTGGTGAAGTAATCGAATTTTACAAGGCACCTGTTGACCTGAATATTAAGCAGGTTGTGCTGCTGATCAAAAAAGGAAGGCTACCAATTGCCGATGCGTTTAAACTGGTCACTTCAGGACCCGCGAAAAATTTATCACTGGTCAACAAAGGAATTATAGACACCGATAAGGATGCTGATTTGTGTTTTTTCGACAATGACTTTAATCTTACAGATGTAATGGCAATGGGTAACTGGATGATGAAGGATGGAACGGTAATTAAAAAAGGTAGTTTTGAAACTACGCTGACAGGTGATGACGATGATGACAACTGATCGTTGATTACTGAAGTCGTTTTAACAATCGAAATTGTCTATATAAGTCTTCTCTTTTGATTTCTCCAACTGATTATTGAGGCCGTCTTTAAAACCTGATCGGTTTGCTTTTGTGAATGGCAATTTTGCTGGGTTCGTTAAATAATATCCAACCACCATACTTAATCCTGTTGCCAAACTATTACTTAGTAAAGTCCGCCGGCTGATCAGATTTTTTTCAGGATTATCCGGATGGGGTTTGACCATTCTTCAAGGTAAATTTAGAAGTAATTTACAGAAATACAGGTGAAACATGAAAACTGAAAATCAAACCTGCATAAAAAAATTTACTCTGCTAAAAAAGGATTAAATTCATAACAGAAAACTCCCTCTACTTTTTTTAACCTTATAACCGTCAGTTATGAAAAAAAATCTACTCAATTTTTTTTGTTGTCTGTTATCATGTTCAATTATGGCGCAGGCGCAGGTCCCCGGCAATCCGAAGCTCCAGGCCGCAGGACAAATAATTTTACCGGTCGATAAAACGCCAACCAAACTGAGTCCTGAATTGAAAAATCTCGCAGCGAAAAACAGCAGTGCGAAGATTCAAAGTCTGAGTATTCAGGCGAAGCCTGTTCCCTCAACCGGCGGATTGGATAAATATATTCAATATCATGGAGGAGGTGTGGTGGTAGATGTTTCCGTTAAAGGAAATATCAATTCCGCCAAAGCTGATCTGCAAAAAAATGGCTTTCAGGTGACAGGTGTTTATGGACGTGTAATATCCGGCATCGTACCTCTATCATCCATTGATAAGTTGGAAAATCTGCAATCCATTCAATATGCAAAACCTGCTTTTAAACCTGTACTTCCGTTTAGATCTGCCAGTAAAGGAAACGGAAAAAAATCCGGAAACAAAATTGTTCCGGTTATAAGTCAGGGTGATACGGCACAGCGTTCTGAAATAGCCCGAAAAAAATATCATGTAAATGGGGCAGGCGTGAAGATTGGCGTATTGTCCGACAGTTATGATAACCTGGGTACAGCGAAAAAAGGGATTAAACAGGGAGAACTGCCCGGGCCTGCAAATCCTTTTCATTTCAATAAACCTGTGGAGGTATTGGAAGATCTGGACAGTGGTGGAACCGACGAAGGCCGGGCAATGATG
>DATHPV010000643.1:0-2756 GCA_035483495.1 Puia sp. | reverse complement strand
CTGCATGTTCACGTGATGAACCACAACCGAAATTCTTACCCGCAACAAGTATCTTACCCCGGTACTTCGGATCGTTTAGAGGAAATTCAGCCCTGGGTTTATTTTCGTCATCATTTTCGTAACGCCAATCCCTGAAAAGATTTTTTCCAAACCCATCCCGGTTCGTCGATTTCAGAAAACGTGCAGGAATAATCTGGTCAGTATCGATGTTTTCAATATTAAGCGGAACGACGGTGCTTATGATTTTATTAATGGATTTCATTTTTACAGTGTGGTAGTGTCAAATAAGTTCTCTCACATCAGTTACCCTGCCAGTGATTGCAGCAGCCGCGGCACTGAGGGGACTGGTAAGAAAAGTTCTCGAGTTCGGGCCCTGTCGTCCTTCAAAATTCCGGTTGCTGGTAGATATGCAATATTTACCGGCTGGAATTTTATCTTCATTCATTCCCAGACAGGCTGAACAGCCAGGTTGCCTGAGAAGAAATCCTGCATCTTCAAATATTTTGTCGATGCCTTCCAGCTGAGCTTGTTTTTCAACCTGCTTACTTCCGGGAACGATCCAAACCTGCACATCTTTTGCTTTTTGTTTTCCTTTTACAAAAGATGCAACCAGGCGAAGATCTTCTATCCTGCTATTGGTACAGCTGCCTATAAAGACGTAGTCTATTTTTTTCCCCTTGATACCCATCCCCGCGTCAAGACCCATATAAGAAAGTGATTTTTCAAAAGAAAGTTTTTCACTTTCTTCCACATCACGCAGATTGGGAACATGTCCCGAAATCCCGATACCCATTCCGGGATTGGTACCGTAGGTGATCATCGGTTCTATCTCGGAGGCTTTGATATTAATTTCACGATCGAATTCTGCATCTTTATCTGTGAAAAGTGTTTTCCAATAAGACAAAGATTTGTTCCACTCGTCTCCCTGAGGCGCAAATTTTCTGCCCTTTATATAAGCAAATGTAGTTTCGTCAGGTGCGATCATACCACAACGTGCGCCCATCTCAATACTCATATTACAGATTGTCATTCTGGCCTCCATCGAAAGATCGCGTATGGCTGAACCAGCATATTCAACTGCATAGCCTGTAGCACCGCTTGCTGAAATTTTAGATATGATATAGAGGATAATATCTTTTGACAATACACCTTTGTTCAACCGGCCTTCCACATTAATACGCATCAATTTTGGACGGGTCTGCATGAGGCACTGGGTTGCCATCACCATTTCGACTTCACTGGTGCCGATACCAAATGCAATTGTTCCAAATGCACCATGTGTTGACGTATGACTATCACCACAAACGATCGTCATTCCAGGCAACGTGATTCCGAGTTCAGGTCCGATTACATGAACGATACCCTGATAGGGATGTCCAAGTCCGTAGAGTTCAATATCAAACTTCTTACAATTTTTTTCAAGCGTCTCCACCTGTAGCCGGGAAAGAGCTTCCTTGATTGGCAGGTGTTGATTTTCAGTTGGAACATTGTGATCAGCCGTTGCAACAATTTGCCTTGGACGGAACACCGGAAGTCCCCGGTCTTCCAGACCTTTAAACGCCTGCGGACTTGTAACCTCATGAATCAGATGTTTGTCAATATATAAAACAGCTGGTCCATCGTCAATGACTTTGACTACATGTGTGTCCCATATTTTTTCGAAAAGCGTTTTTGATTTCATGGCCAGCCAAAATTATTTATCCTTTGTACCCTTACTCAGTTAAGCGCTCACAGCTACTTTAGCAAGTTCGTGCAAGTCTGCTTCACCCACTTCTTTTTTTGTGTCAGCCAAACGGAGAAATTCAATATAAAGGGAATCAATTTCATTCCTTGTAAACTCATATCCAATAATTCTAAAACGATGGGCAAGTGCACTGCGTCCGCTACGGGCTGTCAGCACGATTTTTGAACCATCTGCTCCCACTTCATCCGGATTTATGATCTCGTAAGTTTGTGCGTCTTTCAGGAATCCGTCCTGGTGAATACCCGAAGAATGGGAAAAGGCATTTGCTCCCACAATTGCTTTATTGGGCTGAACCTGCATGCGCATTGTTTCAGCTACGAGCCTGCTCATGGGATTCAGAGATTTCGTTTTTATACCGGTTGTAAATCCTAAATCAGCGTGTTGACGTATCACCATTACCACTTCTTCCAATGCAGTATTACCTGCTCTTTCACCAAGGCCGTTAATCGTACATTCAATTTGTCTTGCGCCGGCAATAATTCCGGCAATTGAATTAGCGGTTGCAAGTCCGAGGTCGTTATGACAATGGCAGGAGATAATAGCTTTATCGATATTTTTTACATGGTTGACCAGATAAGCAATTTTCTCTCCGTATTGGTGAGGCAGGCAATAGCCCGTCGTGTCGGGTATATTAACAACAGTAGCTCCTGCTTTGATCACTGCTTCGATTACCTGAGCCAGATAAGCATTTTCTGTGCGGCCTGCATCTTCTGCATAAAACTCAACATCACCCACAAGATTCTTTGCCCATTTTACGGCCTGCACCGCTCTTTCTATAATGTCTTCCCGATTGGAATTGAATTTGGATTTGATATGAAAATCTGATGTACCGATTCCGGTATGTATTCTGGGGTGTTTTGCTTTTTTTAGAGCACTTGCTGCCATTTCAATATCCGCCTTTACGGCTCGGCTAAGGGCGCAAACACTGGCATGGCGAACCACTTTCGAAATTTCTTCAACGGAATGAAAATCGCCCGGACTCGACACGGGAAATCCCGCTTCAATAATATCT
>DATHPV010000642.1:0-7310 GCA_035483495.1 Puia sp. | reverse complement strand
GTTCGTCCACCATTCGGCGGCTCTTTGCACATTCAGTACCCAGGGGCCACGGTCTATTACTAACGCGCTGAAATCTTTCCATTTGTCTGGATAACCTACTTTCTTTGTTACTTTGGATAGTTTCAATAATGCTTTTTGCTTGGTGCTGTCACTCATCCAGGAAAGTTTCATGATTCTGTCTTTGTAAGCGCCACGTATCGCTTCCACCAGATCACTGTATCTCTGTTTTGTTTTCTCATTAAAATTTTCTTTTACAAACAACTGACCGAGCGCTTCGCCCATCGCAGATTCTTCAGCATCGAGTACTCTTTTCCAGCGTGGTTTTGGTTTTTCAACGCCAGAGCGGGCTTGAAAATAACTGAATATATTATAGAAGTTGGTTGAATCCAGGTATACAGCAGAATGCATCAACAAATGAAATGACAAGTAGTTCTTCCAAACATCCAGGGATGTCTTCGTGATTTCTGTGTTAAGGGCAGTTAAAAATTCGGGTTGACCTACAATTACTGAATCCAGGGATTTAATGCCAGAACTGTTAAATAAATCGTTCCATCCAATTTTAAAATAAAGTTTCTGCAAAGAAGAAACATCCATTTTATGATAATTTGAATCCGGATCGCGGAGATCCTGCAATTTTCGGGAAGCTTTTGCCAGTTTTGTTTCAAGGTCATAGACGGAATTTGCGGCCACCGTAGCACTTACACTGTCTTTGCCCATCGATCTGAAAGCTTTATACTGATATAATTTGTAAGCTGCCCTTACTTTCAGCGTTTTTTCATTCGTATTAAAATAGTAGTCCCTGTTTCCCATACCCAGACCTCCCTGATATATATGGAAAACAATTTTATCGCTGTTCTTTTCATCCTGAGAAATATCTTCCCCCAAAAGCACATTGACGCCTTTGTTTTGAAGAACAGCAGTTTCCTTTATCAGATCCGGAATCGTAGTGATTTTATCAATGGCGCTAAAATCCGCCTGAAGTGGTTTCAACCCCTGTTTTTCGATGTCATCTGAGTCCATCCCACTGTACCAGAAATCTCCAATTTTTTGAGAAATACTTCCAGCTTGCGTAGTGTCTGTAAGAGCTTTTTCATTAATAACACGAAGACGGTTGTATATATCTTCCTGCACCAATTCTCCAACTCCCCACCCTGACTGATCTGAAGGAATTGGATTATTCTTAATCCATGTTCCGTTCGCATAAGAGAAAAAATCCTGGGCAGGACTTACTGTTGTATCAATATCGGCAGCCAGGAAATCAGGCGCTTCTTTTTTTTCGGCAGGCTGACATGCTGCAAAAAATGCTAAGGTCATTACGAACCAAATACGGTTGGACATATCTATTATTTTATAGTAGAAAAGTAAAAGGCAGCCAAGATAGTAAAAACAAGCTATTCCTCAAGGTTATAGGTAGAATTAATATGACGAATAAAAGCAACTGCATCTGACTTGATTTCAACACACCTGTTAAGAAGTTGAAGGTTATAAGCTTTTAGCAAATTGATGTCCACACTAAGCTGAATGAGATCCTCGTCTGAAATATTGCGAAACTTGCCTTCTGGTAAAATTTTTTGCATAACCACAGCTGCTGCGTTTTCCGGGGTTAAATGTTTCGACATAAATGTCTCCAGTATTTTGCCCATGTATTCGATATCCCTGTTTTCTATTTCATGCAAAACGTTTATTTTTTTTTCATAGTTATCAATATGCGAGGCTAGTTTTGTTTTTACAAATTTTTTCAGGTGCAATTCCGTTTTAATGGTAGAGATCGCGCCGGTAGAAGGATAAAATATATTCATATTGTCACTACTTCTGATCAACTGCTGAATCCTTATCAAATCCTTTTGTTTTCCCGGTTGTGTTAAAAGTGAAAAGAGACTGTCAATCCTCAATACCTGTATGTCCAGGCTTAAAGCCAGTTTTTCAAGATTGGTTGTATCGTTCATGAGATCTTCCTTCAACTGGCCTGCCAGTTCCACTACGTGGTTGTTGTCCGTTATGTACTCTCGCACATTTTCGGCCAAAAAACCCAAGGTTACTGCAAGAAATATCATCAGAAATTCCTGGAAGTATTCTTTGAATCCTTTGCGACCTTCATGATGGCTTGAGTGATGATGAACTTCCATTTTATATAATCTTTAGAGTTCGATCCTGGTTAAATTCACTAAATGTAAATCATTTCACAATTTTAACCGGTAATGTCCAACCTTTGGTGATAATTTTGAATAATTTTATAACTAACAATTGTTGCCATGCCGGGAGATTCTCTACTCATTAATAATAAAGCTGTTGCCAGTCATAGTTATGATGCCATTGTAGTAGGATCCGGAATCAGCGGAGGATGGGCAGCAAAGGAACTATGTGACCATGGTTTAAAAACGCTGGTTATTGAAAGAGGAAGAAATGTAGTTCATTTGAAAGATTATCCAACGGCAACCATGAATCCATGGGATTTTGCGCACAGAGAACAATTGCCGATCGAGGTAACCAAAAATAATCCCATCGTAAATCGCTGTTACGCATTCAACGAAACATCACAGCATTTTTTTGTGAAGGATAACGAACATCCTTATATCCAGGAAAAACCATTTGACTGGATTCGCGGGTACCAGGTGGGAGGAAAATCTTTATTATGGGCCAGGCAAACACAACGATGGAGTAAATATGATTTTGAAGGTCCGGGACGAGACGGATTTGCCATTGAATGGCCTCTTGTATATGATGAGCTGGCACCATGGTATTCTCATGTTGAGCACTTCGCGGGTATTGCAGGAAATTTCGACGGCCTCGATACATTACCGGATGGCGATTTCTTACCGGCCTGGGAAATGAACTGTGTGGAGTCGGATATCAGTGCTAAAATTAATGCACACTATAAAGATCGTCATGTAGTACAAGGTCGCTGCGCCCATCTTACAAAACCCAGAGATATACATTTACAACAGGGAAGAAATCCGTGTCAGGCGAGAAGTGAATGTGAAAGAGGTTGTCCCTTCGGTGGATATTTCAGTTCCAATTCAACTACGCTTCCCTGGGCTGCAAAAACCGGAAATCTCAGTCTGAGAACAGATGCCGTTGTGCATTCCATCATTTATGATGAACAAAAGAAAAAGGCCACTGGAGTACGCGTAATAGATGCGCATACAAAACAGGAAACCATTTACTACGCCAAAATAATTTTTGTAAACGCTGCCTGTTTGAATTCCAATTTGATTCTGTTGAATTCTACCTCAAATCGTTTTCCTAATGGATTTTGTAACGATAATGAGTTGTTGGGGAAATATGTTTGTTTTCACAATTATCGCGGAACTGTATCAGCAGCATACGATGGACCCATGGATAAATATTATTATGGTCGCCGTCCTACGCAACCAATGATGCCCAATTTCAGAAATGTGCGAAAACAGGAGATGGATTTTCTGAGAGGTTATATGGTGCACTTCAGTGCGGGAAGAGGTACCGGAAATTATGACGAGAAAGGAGCACAGTTAGGCGCAGAGTTTAAAAATAATCTTTCAGAAGCAGGGCCATGGTATGTTTCAGCCATGATGCAGGGAGAAACGATTCCGAAGGGAACAAATCACGTGAGGCTGAGCAAAGACAGTAAAGATGCATGGGGAATTCCGGAGTTGATTGTATCAGTTGACTACGACAATAACGATGAACTTTCTTTGAAAGATTTTTTAGAGCAGACTTCTGAAATGTTGAAGACAGCTGGCTGCACTGATATTCAGACTCACGACAGCAAACAGGCGCCGGGTCTTGATATTCATGAAATGGGAGGATGCAGAATGGGTAAGGATCCAAAAACTTCCATGCTGAATAAATTTAATCAGTTTCATCTTTGTCCGAATGTTTTTGTGACAGACGGAGCCGCGATGATTTCAACCAGCACACAAAATCCCTCGCTGACATTTATGGCCTATACTGCCCGCGCTGTTGATCACGCGGTGTCAGAATCAAAAAAAGGAAATCTGTGAATACATACGATGCTATAGTAGTTGGTTCGGGTATTAGTGGAGGATGGGCCGCAAAAGAACTCTGTGATGCTGGTTTGAAAACACTGGTGCTGGAGAGAGGGCGCGATGTGAAACATTTGAAAGATTACCCGACAGCTACGCTGGCCCCTTGGGAATTTCCGCATCGTCTGAGAATGACAGATGAATTCATTAAAGAAAATCCCCTCATTACGCAGGCAGCCGGATTTGATGAAGCCACTCAGCATTTCTTCATAAAAGATAAAGACCAGCCCTATGTGCAGGAAAAACCCTTTGAATGGATTCGCGGATATCAGGTGGGTGGAAAATCACTGATCTGGGGAAGAGCATGCCCCCGCTGGAGTAAATATGAATTCCAGGCGCCTGCAAGAGATGGTTATGGAATTGAATGGCCCATAGGATACGATGACGTCTCTCCCTGGTATTCTTATGTTGAAAGATTCGCCGGTATCTGCGGAAATAAAGACGGACTGGAAGCCATGCCAGATGGAGATTATCTTCCTCCATTCGAATTTAATTGTGTTGAAAAAGATCTTCAGAAAAAAATAAGCGCAAAATATAAAGATCGTTTTATGATACAGGGACGGTGGGCCCAGCTTACCGTTGCAAAAGAAATTCATGTAAGGCAGGGCCGCGCGCAGTGCCAGGCTCGCGATCTTTGTATGCGTGGGTGTCCGTTTGGCGGATATTTCAGTTCTAATTCATCAACGCTTCCCTGGGCTGCAAGCACAGGAAATCTGACAGTTCGACCTTTCAGCGTGGTACATTCTGTTCTATATGATGAAAAGAAAAATAAGGCAGTTGGTGTGCGGATCATCGACACAAACACCCATGAAGTTTCAGATTATTATTCGCGGATTATTTTTATGAATGCTTCCGCACTCAATACCAATCTGATTTTACTGAATTCCAAATCCCACCGTTTTCCCAATGGACTTGGAAATGATAATGGATTACTTGGAAAATATATTTGCCATCAGAACTACCGCGGATCTGTTGGTGGTAATATTGATGGTTTTCAGGATTCATATTATTATGGAAGAAAGCCCGCTGAGTCCATGATGGCCAATTTCAGAAATCTGAAAAAGCATGATATGGATTTCGTCGGCGGATATATGGCATTCATGGGTTGTTTTAGAAGGAGAGGAGCAACCACTGATGGACCTGAAATCGGAGAGGATTATAAAAAAGCATTATCCGAAGCCGGTTCCTGGGGTTGTTATATGTATATGCAGGGTGAAACTGTTCCCAAAGAAACAAACAAAGTTTACCTGAGCGTGGATACAACAGATCAATGGGGCATTCCACTTTTGGTTACGGATGTTGCTTACGATCACAACGATGAATTGTTATTAAAAGATTTTCTGACACAAGCTTCAGAGACGCTTTCCAATGCGGGCGTAAAAGACATTGAGCAATACGACAATCATTGGGCGCCTGGCAGAGATATCCATGAAATGGGTGGATGCAGGATGGGCAAAGATCCGAAGACTTCACTGTTGAACGGATGGAATCAGTTACACGAATGTAAAAATGTATTTGTAACAGATGGAGCCTGCATGACGAGTACAGCAAATCAAAGTCCTTCTATTTTATATATGGCATTAACCGCAAGGGCAGCTTCTTACGCCGTTAGCGAGATGAAAAAACAAAACTTGTAATTGTTAATTGTTCCCGCACATGCGGGATTAATTGTCAACGGAAGTTTGAAAGTTGAATGCGCAGATTCATATCATCATTAACAATTGACAATTAACAACTAAATTGCGTGGTGTAAAATCTGAAGATTGAGATATCTGCGCGCGGTCAATAAATATTTCTGGAAATACAAGTGGAGACTTTTACTGGGTCTTCTTTTCGTTTTTCTTTCTAATTATTTTCGAATTCTGGCTCCTCAGGTAACCGGTTATGTGGTGAATTCAGTACAGAAGGAATTGTCTCTTCAGGCAAAAACAAGATCTCATGTTTCAACAGCTAAAAATTCTGACTTACGCGCTCAGCGAAATCAAAAGTCTGACACGGGAAATTATGATATACTCGTAAAAAAATTCATTCGTAAATTAAATACTTCTCATAGGAGTTTTGGACAGAAAGTTGCTCTTTCCGGTATTACCTTATTAGTGCTTGCGATCATCGGTGGCATATTTATGTTTTTCATGAGGCAGACATTGATCGTAATGAGCCGGCATATTGAATTTGATCAGAAAAATGAAATTTTTCAACACTATCAGCAACTGGACACCGCATTTTATAAAACGCATAGTACGGGCGATTTAATGAGCCGCATGGCAGAAGATGTAAGCAGGGTACGCATGTATACAGGACCGGCAATCATGTACCTGGCAAACCTGCTGGCAACAATAGGTTTCAGTCTGTACTTTATGATTCACAAAGATGCTTTGCTCACGCTTTATGTGCTGGCGCCACTACCTATTTTAGCAGTGACTATTTATATGGTGAACAACCTGATACACCGAAGGAGTGAAAGGATTCAGGCCTTGCTAAGCAATCTGACCACCAACGCGCAGGAGTCCTACAGTGGTATAAGGGTAATTAAATCCTTTGTACAGGAATCGGCGATGCTTCGATTTTTTACTTCCAACAGTGAAGAATATCGGAAAAATGCGATCGGTCTTGCCAAAGTGGAAGCCATTTATTTTCCATCCATGGGTTTGATCATCGGATTGAGTACTCTCTTAACAATTATGATCGGCGGCCTTTATGTGATACACGGAACTCACCATACCGATCTGGGAACCATTACAGAATTTGTTATTTACATTACCATGCTTACTTTCCCGGTAAGTGCTATTGGCTGGGTTGCCAGTATGATCCAGCGGGCTTCCGCCTCGCAGAAAAGGTTGAACGAATTCCTCGAAACGAAACCAACCGTAAAAAATATTCCTCAGGCCACCAGTCCAAAACTTTCGGGAAATATAAGCTTCGAGCATGTTGATTTTACTTACCCGCAAACTGGAATTCATGCAATAAAAGATTTTACGCTGGAAGTAAAAAAGGGCGAAAAAATCGCCATTATTGGCAGAACCGGAAGTGGTAAAACCACTCTTGCACAACTGATGCTTCGTTTTTACGATCCTTCAAATGGAAGAATACTTCTGGACGACAAAGATCTTCAAACCCTCAACCTGACTGACTTCAGAAACCAGATCGGTTATGTTCCGCAGGATGTATTTCTCTTTAGCGATACAGTTACTTCGAATATCCTTTTTGGTACTGACCGAAGGATTCCTGCTGAAGCCAAAAAAGCAGCTGAATACGCCAGCATCGACAAAGAGATAACTCAGTTTCCCG
>DATHPV010000641.1:0-3314 GCA_035483495.1 Puia sp. | reverse complement strand
TGTCACTGATATATTTAAACTCGGGACCTGTATCGGTACAATGCATGATCATCATGGTGAGTCCGGGTTTTAGTGTTTTTAAAGCTTCAATATATTTCGCGGTCTTATATTCATCCAGTTTTTTATCATCAGATACTATATCGGCAGGTATTACCCAGTCATAACTGAAGTTGTGAAGATCATCCAGAACAGGCAGTCCGGACTTCCACAACATTTTCCCTAACATTCTCATTTCATTTATTGTCGCATCGGGAAATTTCATTTGTTCCTGGATTAAAACGTCTGCGCCTCCGGGCAACATCACAGGAATATGATTCTTAATTCCAAGATTGATATATTTCATTAGAAATTCCACAGACCCGAATACTGTTCCCATATGCGTATCCAGGTGTGTTGGTTCAAAACCCATGGTTCTGGCTCTGTCTATCTGAGCCTCCATTTCCATTTCTACTTCATTTGCCGTTGCATGTGTTACCACTTCATATACGCTTGGCCATAAATCCCCCTGTTTGTCTACCAGTCCCGGGACTGTTTTTTTTCCCGAAACCGGTCCCCATCTGTAAGACTTCCATTCAGATGTTAGCGTAAGGTGTAAACCGGCGTCAATTTCAGGATGGGACTTTAAAAAATCCACGAATCCCGGTACCCAGGGACAGGGCATCATCACGCTAACGGAGGTCGAAGCACCCTTTGTTAAAGCATTTTCGGCTCCCATATTAGAGTCAAAACTCATCCCGGCGTCATCCACATGGAGTATCAACACGCGGGATCCTTTTGGAAATCCTAACCGGTCCGCATAAGTCGTATCGCCGGACTGGGCCTGTAAATAAACAGGTAATAATATGATTATCAGTAGTTTAAGGGTTAATTTATTCATAGTTAATCATTTACAATAAAGGTAACAAAGAGAAATCTAAAACAAATGGGCGCTGTTAAAATCGTCTAAATTGACATTCATCAAGCTTATTTAACCGCTTATACATATTATTATGCCATTCATACTACTGTGTTTTGCATAGTACTATAAAGTACTCTATATTTGTATCGTCAATCAAACAAATACAAACCAATAAAAAACAAGAAAATGAAAAAGAAAATCCTGCTTTTAAGCTTAGCATTCATGAGTCTCACAATTTTCAGTTTTGCAGACGCTACTCCATCCAACGTTAGTAAATCTGTAGTTACTTCATTTAACAGACAATTTTCAACCGCCAGCAATGTTCAATGGGAAATTACCGACAATTACATCAAGGCAAGGTTTAACGTAAATGATGTTGTATTATCTGCATATTTTAACAGAACCGGAGAATTGATAGCAATTACACGCTTTATAAGTCCCAATCAATTGCCGATCGAATTGCAAACTTCATTGCAAAAAATTGTAAAGAACAATTGGGTAAGCGATCTTTTTGAAATTCAGACTGAAACTGGTACTTCTTATTATATAACTACTGAAAACGCAGATCAGATTGTTGTATTGAAATCAGAAGGAACAAATGGCTGGCAGTTATTTCAGAAAGAAAAGAAAGAAAATAATGAATAAAATGAAAGCAAACATTGAAAAATAAAAAGGAAAGATCCAATAAAGATCTTTCCTTTTTGTTTTAGGAAGTATCCTACATCGCTCCTAATTGTTTAAGATATTTCTCCGAATTGGCTTTGGTTGGACCCGGAGGGTTCATACTCAACGATTTCTTAAAACTTGCAATAGCATTTTTCTTATCACCCGAAAGTGCATAAGCTTCGCCAAGACTATCCCAGGTATTTGCACTTTGAGGAAACTTTTCTGTTGCTAATTTCAGAGCATCTATAGCTTGCGGAAATTTGTTCTGGGCCAATAACTGATAACCATAAATATTCAAATCATTTTCAGTTGCCAGGGGTAAAGCTGTCTTCATTAAATTATCAGATGTAAGACTGTCCCCTCCTTTCTTAAGAAGAAGTGCTTTGATTCTTAAATTATTATATGTGGGTCCATTAGCGATTGACCGGTTAACCCACTTCATAGCCTGTGCTGTATCTATATTGTTTTGCAAAGCGTAAGCTGCAGCGGCATTCAGATTACCAGGAGTAAATCCGGTTTCACCTTTTAATAATTCGATGGCGTTATCCATAACAATTTCATCCACGTTAAACTCAATCTTTACCGGAAATTGTTTTTTCTCCCAGTTCAAATCGAGTTCAGCCATGTTTTTACTCACGCTGTCAAAGGAATAATCCAGTCTTTCTGTAAAATAGGGTGTATTACGTATCGAGATCTTTGCACGCATCTGATCCTGTTTTGCATCATAAAAAAAGCTCCCCCATGATTTAGAATCTTTTGAAAGAATAACTTCTCCGGAATTATCTTCATTGATTACAAAAAATAATCCATAGTCGCCTGCGGGGACAGTAGTCCCTTCGATTTTTGCATCACTAGACAAGTGAAGTACAGTGTTTTCGTTTGCCCCAGCCCTCCATGGTGCGCTATTTCCGGCACCAAAGGCCTGAACATTCCAGCCATAGGGAACCAATTTTCCCCACACTTCTCTTCCTCTAACAGACGGCCGTGAATAGTTCACATTAATTTTTGAAATACCGACTGTTTGAGAAACGCTGGCTCCCGGACTTGGTTCTCTCGGTAACCATGTTTGTGCATGACTTAAAAAGCTACAAAGGATTATACATGAAAAAGTTCCAAGACTTAACGACGCTGGCTTTAACATACATAGCAATTTTTTGGTGATGGTATGCTATTAAGTTAAGTTTTTGATAAGCCTGCCTGATCGCTAACTTGCTTAGCGGCTCAAGGCCGTTTTAAAAGGTCTCAGAATATGGGTTAACCCTTTTTATTTAAAGGTCAAAAATATAAAGGCTGCGAGTAATCCGCCAAGTATGGGTCCTACGATTGGAATCCAGGAGTAACCCCAATCGCTGGTACTTTTATTTTTTATCGGAAGGATAGCGTGCATAATTCTTGGTCCAAGATCTCTGGCCGGATTAATTGCATAACCTGTGGTTCCTCCAAGTGAAAGACCAATTGCCCAAATCAGAAATGCAACGGGCAGCGCTCCGATGGATCCCAGGCCTATTTTTGCTTTGCTGTCCGTGATCTCCGCTCCGGTGATATAAAAAACAGTGAACACCAAAACAAAAGTGCCTATCAGTTCACTGATAATATTTGATAAATTATTTCTGATAGCGGGTGAAGTTGAAAATGCTCCAAGTTGAGATCCGGGATTTGAAGTCCTGTTGAAATGTTCACGATAAACAAGCCACACTAAAAAAGCGCCAGTCATGGCTCCCAGCATTTGTGCTGCTATGTAGGATGGAAC
>DATHPV010000640.1:0-2433 GCA_035483495.1 Puia sp. | reverse complement strand
CTTCTTTTTTTTAGGTAGTATCGCAACTTTATGAATCGAGGATTATTTCATTTTGCCTGTCTCTTCGTCTTTTTCATTTTCTGCCAATGCAATCAGGTAAAAACAAAAGAATTTAAAACAGAGGATGCTTTGTTCCAGTTGATGCCTTCTACTGGGACAGGCATTACTTTTATTAATGATGTCTCAGGCACCAAAGATTTCAATGTTTTCAAATACCGCAATTTTTATAATGGAGGAGGAGTTGCCATCGGCGATGTGAACAACGACGGTAAGCCGGATATTTTTTTTACTTCGAATGAGGGTAGTTGTAAGCTTTATATCAATAAAGGAAACTGGCAATTTGAAGACGTAACAGATAAAGCAGCTCTGAGAGGAATTCACAAATGGCATACAGGGGTCACCATGGTAGATATCAATGGCGACGGCTGGCTGGATATTTACATTTGTAATAGCGGTGAGGTTAAAGGGGACGACCGGGCCAATGAGTTGTATATTAACCAGAAAGATGGAACCTTTAAAGAAATGGCCCATGAATACGGCTTGGACGACAAAGGGTATTCAACTCAGGCTGTTTTCTTTGATTATGACCATGACGGCGATCTGGATTGTTTCATTCTGAATAACAGTTATCGTCCCATTGAAAGTTTTGGATATAACCGGAACCTTCGAAACATCAGAAATTTTAATGGCGGACAGAGACTTTACAGAAACGACAACGGACATTTCACCGATGTGAGTGAGCAGGCGCATATTTATGGAAGCGAGATAGGTTTTGGTCTGGGTGTCACTGTTGGCGATCTGAATAATGATGGTTGGGATGACATGTATGTTTCCAATGATTTTTTCGAAAAAGATTACGTTTATATCAACCAGCGGGACGGTACTTTCAAAGAAGTAAGTAACGACGCACTCGGACACATGAGCTATGCATCCATGGGTTCCGATATGACCGATATCAATAACGACGGGTGGCTTGATGTATTTACTACAGATATGCTTCCCGAGGGCGATCAAAGATTAAAGACAACCACAAAATTTGATGACTATAACGTCTATAACGCTAAACTGAAAAATGACTTTCATCATCAGTTCTCGGCTAATTGTCTGCAGTTGAATAATGGAGATGGTACTTTCAGTGAGATAGCCTGCATGGCTGGTGTAGAAGCAACAGACTGGAGCTGGGGCGCTTTAAGTTTTGATTTCAACAATGATGGCTGGAAAGATTTGTTTGTAAGTAATGGGATCAGCAAGGATCTTACTAACCAGGATTTTCTCGATTATTTCAGCAGCGATGAAGCAAAAAAAGAAGTGAGCGGGGGCGGTTTTGACTACAAGAATTTCCTGGATAAAATGTCGTCTACTCCCATACCGAATTACGGATTTATAAACCAGAAAGATTTAAGTTTTAAAAATCAGTCAGAAGAACTGGGATTTAGTGCTCCAAGTTTCAGCAATGGGGCGGCATATGGTGACCTGGACGGAGATGGGGATCTGGATCTTGTTGTAAACAATGAGAATGGGGAAGCTTTTGTTTACAGAAATATGACGTCGGAAAAATTGCATGCTCATTTTCTGAAAATAAAACTGCAGGGAAATCCTCCCAATAATCTGGGATACGGAACAAGGGTAACCATTTTTTCTAATGGCATGAAACAGATATTGGAACAGATGCCGAGTCGTGGTTTTGAGAGTTCAGTGGAGCCTGTACTTAATTTCGGATTAGGGAATGCAAAAAAAATAGACAGTCTTGAAATTTGCTGGCCCGATTTGAAGACAGAAAGACTTGCCAATATTGCTGTTGATAATACTATTACGCTCTTTCAAAAAAATGCGAATGGTATTTTTAAAGCAGCCACTATTCCCGTTAAGTTGTTTCAAAACATTACTAACTCAGTTATTTCTGGAAATATTGAACATAAAGAAAATCCCTTTATAGATTTCGACAAAGAACGGCTCATTCCAAAAATGCTGTCTACTGAAGGGCCTAAAATTGCTATTGGAGATGTAAACGGAGATGGCCTGGCCGACTTTTACATGGGAGCTTCATTTGGTGATACCGCGAAAATATTTATCCAGCAACCCAATGGAAATTTTATTCAAAAACCTGAACCGGCATTTATGCAGGACAAAGAATATGAAAGCGTGGGTGCCGAGTTCTTCGACGCTGATGGGGATGGTGATCTGGATCTGGTAGTGGCTTCCGGAGGTAACCAGGCTCCGCTGGGATCTCTCTCTTCCATGCCCCGCCTGTATATAAATGATGGAAAAGGAAATTTTACCCGTGCTGTAAGGGGCTGGCCGACGGTTTATTTGAACGCATCCTGTGTTAGTTTATGCGACTATGATGGAGACGGTCTGGCCGATATTTTTATTGGGGCGAGAAGCATTCCAGGTTCCTATGGTATCAGTCCTCAGAGTAAATTATTGCATAAT
>DATHPV010000639.1:0-10161 GCA_035483495.1 Puia sp. | reverse complement strand
TATAATGTCAGGGCATAATTTCCCGGATAACTCAACAGCAATTTCGCCGCTTTCGCAACCACCTACTACCTTAAATCTCGAGTCCTGGTTTAATAAAAACTCCCAGGCCTTCCTGATCAGGGGGTGGTCATCCACAAATAGTATGGTAATCTGATTCATATTTTGAAAATGCAAAGGTGATACAGTTTCAGGTAAAGAACCTTTGATTATCAACTAAATCCCTCTGATTTTCAAGCAAAACTTGACCTGTAATTGACTGGCGACAAGTCTTCGAAACGTTTGAAGAACGTTGTAAAATAGTTTGGGTCATTAAATCCCATCTGATTGGAAATCTGCTTTATAGGCAGTTTTGTAGAATGAAGCAGATATTTTGTCTCGAGTAGAATCTTGTTTTGAATAGATTCTTTGGCGGATATCCCGGTATGTTTTTTTATCAGTGCATTTAAATGGTTTGGATGCATAGACAATTGCTCTGCATAAAACCTCACAGAATGCTCTTTCGTAAAATGAGTGTCCATCAATTCAACAAATCTTTTAATAATTTCTATGTTTATTAAATTTCCATCACCGTCGGACCCGTGCTCAAATAACCGTTCTCCCATAATAAGCAACTCCAATATTTTAACAGCAATTAATTCATTATTCATGTCTTCCTTTCGCTTTTTCTCGACCACAAGGCTTTCAAATATCCTGGTTATTTCATCTGCCTGTTCTTCATTCAAATTCACATAAGGTTTAATAGACGAACTAAGTATTTTTTTATTCGCAATAAATTGATGAGTGAAATTATTCTGTAAAAAGAAATCTACATTAAACAACAACACATAGCCCTTTGTATCGGCGGACCAGTGAGTACTTGAAGAAATAACCCTCGAGGGAATGACAAAAAAGGTATTTCTTGTCGCTTTAAATTTGTAAATGCCCGAAATCAATTCACCTTCGCCCTGGTTCAAAAAACACAATCGGTGAAAGGACCATCTGTTTGGAGGTGCAGACATCCTGGAATTCAGCAACACATCTTCGTATCTGTGAATTTGAAAGTTAAATTTGAATGGATAGTTTTTATCCAGATCTACCACTCCCTCTTCTGAATATTGCCTCAGTGCTTTTTTAAACTCACTTATTCTGTATTCATCATCATTCATTCCACTTCATTTTCTGTAGAGAAGTTAACTCATTTTATAATAATTACGAACTGCAGGCTAAAATCGGATGTCAATTTTTAATTTATTTGTACCGGTATATCGGTCTTGTAAGGCATGTAGGTCCGCCTCCTCCTTTTACACTTATTTCCGTGCCCTCATATATTGTAACTTTTAATCCTTTTTTTTCCAGTGCAATTTTAGTTTTTGGATTGCCATTCACCATCAGGCATTCGCCCGGAGCCAGTGCTAAAACATTACATCCCATTGTTTCAAATTCTTCATCCGGCACTTCAACAAGTTGAAATCCACGACGAATCAGCAAATTCCTGAACACAATTGGAATTAATGGTGAATACACTACAGCAAGGCCGATATCGACTGGACTCAATACGGACATAAGATGGAAAACGTCTGACGGCCCTTTGTAGTGTGGCAGATGCACGGTAATCACTTCAACACCTAAAGGCTGTAAAAGCGCCGTCAACTGTCTGATACCTTCCTCATTTGTTCGATAGGTATGTCCTACAGCAAGGGTGTGCTCGTCAAGCCATGCAACGTCTCCACCTTCCAGCGTACCCGGAGCGGTTATTGTTCCAACTATTGGAATTGCAGACGCAACAAACGCTTTTTTTTCTGCAAGCGGTTCATTTATTCTTCCTTCTTTGCCCATATTGCAAATAATCATTCCCCTGTTGGTCGCAATAGAAGCATCCCTGCAATAAACAGAATCCATATTTACGGAAGAATCCTCCGGAAAAAAATCAAGGTCCGAGACATGGCCCTTTAGAATCGATTTGAATGTTTTGTATTCATGAAGTGCATTTTCAAAATCCGGCTTGGCAGTATAATTCAGGTCCTTCCAATACCTTTCAATATGCTCGTCACTTTTAAAAGCCTTCTCAACATCTTTAATAAACAAAAGCTTTATTCTCCCTGTTTCAGAATGCGAAGTATAGTCCATTTTTGCCGGTCAATTTTTTAATGCCCCACTTTTATATAACCCCACCCCTGCTGTTGTTTCGAAATAATTTCATAAACACCATCCGGTACGACCTCAACTCCGGGAATTAATTGTGATTTGTCAATGTTAGTTCGTTTCATCGTCATCGCGCAAACTTTGAAACTTGCTTTGTTATCAGCAATTATTTTTTCTACTGCAGACTGTTGAGGCGAACGGTCTTTTACCACCAGATCCATACCCTGTCCATAAATTACAATTTCCAGTTTTGCATCGGGACTCGCTCCGGTAATAAGCCCGATTTCCCTTACGATCGCCTGCTGATTTATGCTGTCCCTGCTGCTCATATCAAATACCACTTTGTAGTTGGAAGTTTGCGCTCCGGCAAATACCACTATTAATATAGAAAGTCCCGTAAAAAATAAATGTTTTTTCATAAAAGTAATTTAAGGTTAAAAAACAAAATTACAGGGATTACAACACATTGTATTTATATTCACAAGCCGGACAATGATTAAAAGTTTAAATATAAATTCTTCACGCTGGTACCGCCTGATACCGGTAGTATTTATCACGTATAGTCTGGCTTACCTGGATCGTGCAAATTTCGGATTTGGAGCCGCAGCAGGAATGGCCCGGGATCTGCACATCACTTCTACCCTGTCATCTCTGCTGGGCTCAATGTTTTTTCTGGGGTATTTTTTCTTCCAGATTCCGGGTACGTTGTATGCCGAAAAGAAAAGTGCGAAAAAATTAATTTTCTGGTCCCTGATTTTATGGGGGGTATTTGCTGCAGCTACTGGTATTATCAGCAATATAAAAATTCTGATAATCGTGCGATTCATGGTGGGCGTAGCTGAAAGTGCGGTATTGCCTGCATTGCTTCTGTTATTAAGCAGGTGGTTTACAAAAAAAGAACGTTCAAGAGCGAACACATTATTAATGTTTGGAAATCCATCCTGTATGCTCTGGATGTCTATTATATCGGGTTATCTGATTCATACTGTCGGATGGAGATGGATGTTTATCTGGGAGGGACTTCCTGCAATCATCTGGGCCTTTATCTGGTGGAAATTAGTGGAAGACAGACCTGAAAAAGCCACCTGGCTAAAAACTGATGAGCTTAAAATGCTACAGGAGGAACTAAAGAAAGAACAATTAATCATTAAGCCCGTTAAGAATTATGTTGTCGCTTTCAAATCTAAAATGGTCGTTCTTCTTTGTTTCCTATATGTGTTTTGGAGTTTTGGTATGTATGGTTTTGTAATCTGGTTACCATCTATAATCAATGCGGCTCCGGGCATAGGAATTATAAAAACAGGTTGGTTGTCAGCGATTCCTTATTTGATGGCAGTTATAGCCATGATCATTGCATCTTATTTTTCCGATAAAACACTAAGGAGAAAACCATTTATATGGCCTTTTCTTTTGCTGGCATCTTTATCATTCTACGGCACTTACCTGCTGGGAGGAAATCATTTCTGGTTATCGTTTTCATTACTTTGCATAGCAGGGATGTGCATGTATATTCCGTATGGTCCATTCTTCGCTGTTATAATTGAAACACTCCCAGTTAATGTTGCCGGTGGAGCGCTGGCACTCATCAACAGTTTCGGTGCTTTGGGATCATTTGCGGGTTCTTATCTTGTCGGCTATTTTAATGGGTCGACCGGAGGTTTTGGTACTTCTTATATTTTTATGTCAGTCTCTGTTTTTCTTTCCACGATTCTAACGATGGTTGCCATTAAAGAATCTTGAAATATTTGTGTCGTGTAATTGCTGCACTTTTTTTTAAACCAATCCTCCTTCTGCATAGAGTTTTCGAATTTTCTTTTTGTCAAACTTTCCTACGCCTGTTTTGGGAATCTCTTTAACTGAAACATATTTTTTTGGCAGCTGGTATTTTGAAAAGCGTTCTAGCAAAAAATTATCAAATTCCTGCGCAGATGTTGTTTTCCCCTCTTTATAAACAATGCAGGCTAGAGGACACTCCATCCATTTTTCATCCGGGATCGCGATCACTGCCGCTTCCTTTACGTCAGGGTGACTCATTAGTGATGTTTCGAGGGCAACACTCGATATCCACTCGCCACCACTTTTTATTAAATCTTTACTACGATCCGTGATTTCCATATATCCAAATTCATCGATGGTCCCAACGTCACCGGTCCTAAACCATCCATCTGCTGAGTGTGATTGTTCAATATTCATTTTAAAATAGCTGGCAATAACCCAGTGGCCGCGCACTTCGAATTCGCCAACAGTTTTACCATCCCTTGGTGCTATACTTCCATCTTCAAGTACCACCCGAATTTCAACACCTGGAATTTCAAACCCCTGTTTCGCTTTAATTGCGATTTGTTCGTCATAACTGTAAGTGTCGTGAACAGGTTGAAGTCTAGTTGCTGTCATCACGGGCGAAGTCTCCGTCATTCCCCAGGCATGAAAACAATTTATTCCGAAATCCATTTCAAATTTCTTGATATAACTGGCCGGAAAAGCAGATCCTCCAACCATATATTCCCTGAGTGTTAGTTTTTCTTTTGGCGGGTTGCGTTTTAGTTCATCATAAATACCCATCCAAATAGTAGGTACACCGTTTGCAACCGTAACATTTTCTTTTTGAATTATTTCTATCAATGCTGCCGGTTGCAAATGTCTGGACGGCATAATGATATCATTACCGGTTAGTAAACTCGCGAAGGGCGATCCCCAGGCCATCGCATGAAACATGGGACAGATCGACAAAAATCTGTCCCGCGAACTTACATTTGAAATATTGGGAATGATTGTAGTGAGCGCGTGCAGATAAGTGGACCTGTGGGAATATAAAACACCCTTGGGGTTGCCGGTAGTTCCACTCGTGTAACACATTCCGGAGGCCTGATTCTCATCAACGGTTGCCCAATTAAAATCTATACTCCCCATTTTAATCAGTTCTTCATATTCTATAACATTCGGTAAACTGTGCTGCAGGTCCGCGGGAGCATTAATAAGTACAATATGTTTGATGGTTTTTAATTTAGGAATAATCGGCTCAAATATTGGAATCAGACTGGCATCCAGAAAAACGACTTTGTCTTCTGCATGATTGGCAATAAATTCAATCTGATCTGATGAAAGACGAATGTTCAGCGGGTGGCATACAGCGCCGACCCCGGGTATAGCATAGTACAATTCCAAATGCTGATAATGGTTCCATGCAAATGTTGCTACCCTGTCTCCAGGTTGAATATCCAGAACCTTTACCAGAGCAGAAGCCAGTTTTTTTGTTCTTTCATACATAGCTGCGTAACTGTACCGGTGCCAGCTGCCATCGGGCATCTTGGAAACAATTTCCTTATATGGAAATACCTTATTGCCATATTCGATTATCGACTGAATTGACAGCGGGAAATTCATCATCTGACCATACAGCATAGTAAATCGTTTGTTCTTTAGCGCTCTTTGTGGTTAAAAGTTAACTAATTTTCCAGGAAATTATAGTGGAAGTTCCGGTAACCCGGACGGAATATGTCTAGTATGTTTTATTGGTTTTTATAATCGTTGTATCCGTCTGCAATAACGGAACTCTATAACCCCCGGAATCAATTTGTGTATTGGGGAAACTGTTATATAGTACCTGCCAATCGGTATTCCTGACATTTGTCTGAAACAGATACAGGGATTTCAATTTCCTCAATTCTTTCAGTTGCAATATACCTTGTGCTGTTACTTTTGTACCCACAAGATTCAGATATAAAAGATTCTGGTTTGATTGAATTTTTTTTAGCCCGATATCAGTAATATTCGTGTGTTCAAGACTCAGAGAAGTGAGATTTGTTAATTGGGCAATGACAACCATGTCGGAGTCACCAACACTTGTATAGCCCAGCTTCAACCCTATCAATTGTTTTTTTAGTGAAAGCAGCCATTGTAATTCTTTCTTTGTAATATCCTTGTCCATTAGAAAATCTGCTTTTAACCAATTACTGTTCTGGGAAACCGGCATTACTACTAAACCCCGTTGTTTCATTTTTTCAATAGTTGAGGCATCAGCCTTTTCAACTTTTCCTTCCGGAATATCAGTCATTTTTTTTTCTGGTTCTTTTACATTTTGCAGCGTAGCAAGGATGTAATTAATATTATTCGTTGTACCTGTCTCTTTTACTTTATTTTGAAAATTCGCACCTTGGTTGATCCACCATTCAAGTAACACAATCTGACTCTCCGAAGGTTGCGCCTTTTCTTTAGGGGGCATATGATCTTCATTGTCCACGGGGAGTAAAAGCCGCTTTATCAGAATGCTCTCATTTGCCTTGCCAGGGTCAATCACTTTCCCATCCTTACCACCCAACTGTAACATCAAAGAATCATCCATGCGAAGTTTCCCTTTTTGCTTGTTGGGTCCGTGACAGGAATAACATTTAGTTTGAAGTATTGGCTTAATAATATCCGTATAAACAAAAGCCTCCTGAACATTCGGAATCGGTTTGATCACAGCTTCAGAAACTGTATCTGTTCTGAAAATATCGGCAATAGGTTTGCTAATATAGTCGGCACCGTGTGTTAATGACCCGCCCAAATGTCCGGTAATGAAAATAAGCAGCAATAATACAACCGAAAGAACTTTTTCACTGATATTCCAACGTGTGAACCTTATTTTAAGATACAGCAATATGGATACTGTTGCGAGCGATATTGCTAACCATTGATGCCAATGCACCAATGTTTTATCATAGTCGTCGCTTACAGACAAAACATAACCTGTAATACAGGAACAAATGGCCATCACCATACCAATGAAAAAAATAATGGGAATGGCGGGTCTTAGTATTTTGTATTTTTCGTTGTAAGACAACCACAATACGACTATCCCAAGCAACAAGATACCAACCGGCAAGTGAACAAACAGAGGATGAAGATGACCGATTAATTCCGATATGGATAACAACACATAAGTTCTTTTAAGCCTGATAGCGATTTCTGATCGTATGCATCATATGCACGTTAACGGCCCATTGATCTGCAAGCGGCTGGCGGGTATATGGCAATGTGGGCATATAATCCGGAGGTCCGAATTCAGTTAATATCGTAAGCACTTCTCCCTTTTGTTTTTTCATTTCAACAATTTTGTCCCACCACGCAAAATGAGCTTTAACCGCAGGATCCCATTCAGGCGCACGCGGATCATTAACCTGTGGGCCTTCGGGATGACCTATTCTTGCATGAATATGATCTACGCGTTGCAAAGTTAAATCCAGTGTTTCGGTTTGATCCGCTAATAGGCTTTCGTGCACATTACACCAGTGTGAAACATCGAACGTAACACGGAGTTCCGGCAGACTTTCCATATAATGCCTTGCGACAGGTGCCGAATATAAAAGTCTTGAACGATGGGTTTCATTGCAGATTTTAATCCCGGTGGACTTTGACAATTCTATGGTGTGTTCCAGAAATGTTTTACCCTGCTCAAATGAAAAATAGTCCCGCCCGGTATGGCAGTTGATATATAACGGCTTCTGAATGGATTCTTTCGCAGCGGCATCGACCATTTGTACAAATTGATCCAGGTGTTTTTGGAAATTGCTGTCAGAACCGCCGCACAAAAATCCCACTTCCAATTCATGTCTGTGCAAACAATCGAACAAATCGTCCTGGTCTTTCTTTTCCAATGGCCACCAGAGTTCTATACCATCATAGCCTTCCTTTTTTACTTTCGCGCAATATTCTTCCAGGGTCCCGGGAAAACCCCAGTTAGTGGCAAGCAGTTTCAGTTTAAAATTATTGTCCATATTTTTAATTGGCAAATTTGGAGACGCAAACGCATCCAGCGACGCGAGCAACATAAGTGTTGTTACGGATCCGGAATTTTGTAAGAAATTTCTTCGATTCAATGAATGATTTTTTATTGAAATTTATTTCTTCCTAAACTAATTTTAAACAAGAATATCTTCAATTACTTTTCCTCTTGTATCTGTTAATCGGAAGGGACGGCCCTGAAACTGATAGGTGAATTTTTCATGATCAAAACCAAGCTGGTTAAGAATGGTGGCCTGAATATCGAAAGGTTCAACTTTCCCGCTGATTGTACTATATCCGATTTCATCTGTTTCGCCATAGGAAAATCCTTTTTTAATTCCTGCACCTGCCATCCAGATAGTGAATGCTTCCGTATGATGATCCCTGCCTTTAAATGGCATTTTTTTCCCTTCTCTGTTTTCCATCATGGGCGTCCTGCCGAATTCACCTCCCCACACGACCAGCGTTTCTTCTAACATTCCTCTTTGTTTTAAATCCAATATTAGTGCAGTTATCGATTTATCTACCTGTCTGCATTTATTAATGAAACCTATGTCAATAGCAAGACTTGCATCTGATCCGTGACTATCCCATCCCCAATCAAACAATTGAACGAATCGAACCCCCTTTTCGACTAGTTTTCTGGCGAGTAACACATTATTTGCAAAACAAGGCTTCCCCGGAATCGTTCCATACATATCATGAATATATTGCGGCTCATTACTAATATTCATCACGTCGGGTGCTGAAACCTGCATGTTAAAAGCCATTTCATATTGAGAAATTCTGGATAAAATCTCCGGATCCTGATATTCCTGGAATTCCTGCTGATTTATTTCATTGATGGCATCGATAGAGGCTTTCCTTAAATCCCTGTTCATTCCGTCAGGATCGTTCATGAATAACACCGGGCTTCCCTCACTTCTGCATTGCACACCCTGATACACACTTGGCAGAAAACCACTTCCCCATACGCTCTTACCCGCATCCGGAGTTTTACCACCACTTGTTAAGACAACAAAACCAGGGAGGTTTTGATTCTCGGTTCCCAGCCCATAAGTTACCCAGGATCCTAAACTTGGGCGGCCAAGTCTTGGAGATCCGGTATGTACAAGCAATTGCGCCGGTGCATGATTAAACTGATCAGTTGTTACTGCTTTTAGAAAACTGATTTCATCTACGATGGTCGAAAGATGTGGCATGTGTTCACTTACCCAGGATCTGCTTTCTCCATATTGAGCAAACTTTGCCTGAGGACCCATCATCTTTGGAACACCTCGGATAAATGCAAATCGTTTCCCCTCCAGCAATGATTTTGGACAATCCTGTCCGTCCATTTTCATCAGCTCCGGCTTGTAATCGAATAACTCCAGTTGCGAAGGAGCACCTGCCATATGCAGATAGATTACGCTTTTTGCTTTCCCGGGAAATGGTGGAAGTTTAGGCATGAGCGGATGTGCAGGATCAAAAGCAATACTATTTGGAGAAGCACCGTTACTGCATCCTCCCAGGAAAGAACCCAAAGCCAGCGCCCCGAGCCCCATCGCACTTTCTTTTAAAAAATGCCTGCGTGTATGCATTCGCAAAACAGCATGTTCTGCCTCCCGTAGTAACCGTTGACTATGTAAATCTTTTTGCGTCACTGATTCACTTTTAAACTGTTTAATTTTTAGTCAGCACTTCATCCAGATTCAATATCGCATTGGCGACTACTACTAACGCTGCAGTTTCCGGATTTGATTTACTTTCTGTTCCTCCGCTCAATTCGCGACTCTTTTCTTTGTCATCTTTGAATTGGTTATATGCTGTCCTGTATAATTTCAACAATATCGTTTTACTTTTTTCATCAGGTGTATGGAAGGTCGCCCATTTATAACCTTCTTCAATTTGTTCCTGAACATCAGCAACCGGCACAGTTTGCATACGATGAGCAAAATGTCTTGCCATGTCAATATAAGCTGAATCATTCAATGTGGCCAGTGCCTGTAATGGAGTATTGGTACGAATCCGGCGAACCGTGCATACTTCACGGGATATTCCATCGAAGGTCATCATGGAAGGATAGGCGGCCGATCGCTTCCAATATATATACAAGGCGCGTCGATATTGTTGAACTCCCTTGCTTTGTTCCCAATCTTTACCATTCCAGGGAGAGAGCCAGATGCCTTTCGGTTGCCACGGATATACACTCGGCCCATACATTGAATCACATAATACTCCGCTGATCGACAATGCCTGATCCCGTATTTGTTCAGCGGATAAACGAACTCTTGAACC
>DATHPV010000638.1:0-2867 GCA_035483495.1 Puia sp. | reverse complement strand
GTTGAAAAAATGGTTCCTCCGAGTCGTCCGTCTTCAGAGGTCGATTTTGCGGCTATCACGATATTCGCTCCCTCGGAAGCAAGTCTGATCGCGATGGCTTTTCCAATTCCCCTGCTTGCGCCTGTAATAAGTACCGTTTTGTTTTTGAAATCCATAGATGATTTGAATATTCATGCTTATCCTTGAAGCATGGCATGAAGTATGTATTTGTATGTATAAAGATAACACGATGTCTTCCAATACATATCCCTATTTCATTTTTCATTTGCAAGGGCCAGATAATCCTTCACCCAAACCAAGTCCGGAATGGCCACCAACAGAGCCCGCTCCCAAACCTCCCGATACTGATCCCGTTCCGACTGTTCCACCTGTTACAGCGTTGCATTTTCAATTCTATTCTTCGATGTTGAATTAGTAGTCTCATTAGTAATTATATTTGAGACCTAAGGTTAGTATGGAATACTCTCTCGGTGTAGACATCGGAACAACATCTGTAAAATCAGTTGCCTTTTCCAGTGATGGAAAAACTTTGTGTAAACATTCGCTTGCCTATCCAATTACACACAATCAACCCGATTGGAGTGAACAGGATCCGGATGAAATTCTTAGAGCTGTTATAAATACTGTGGAAAATATTCTGCGCGACCTTTCTCCACATATTCCACAGTTATGTAGCTTTAGTTCTGCTATGCATAGTCTGATTGCCGTAAATAAGCAAGGCAATCCCATTTCGCCCTCTATCATCTGGGCTGACAACAGAGCGAAAGACATAGCCGCACGTATACATTCCAGTAATCAGGCTGAGACTTTCTATAATATTACCGGCTTGCCGGTTCATGCCATGTCGCCATTTTGCAAACTTCAATGGCTGAAAGAAAATCAGTCAGAAATTTTCGGTGATGCATTTAAGTTTATTGGTATAAAAGAGTATATCTTTTTGAAATTTTTCGGAATTTATGTGATCGATGCTTCTATAGCTGCAGCTACGGGACTTATGAATGGCAAAACCATACAGTGGGATCCATGGATATTGGAACAGATCGGTGTAAAGAAGGAAAGGCTTTCCAATATTGTAGAAATTCAAAAAATATTTACTTCACCGGATATTTTTCCTTCTTTGCAAAATGTTCCGTTTGTAATTGGAGGAAGTGATGGAGCCATGGCTAACATAGGTGCAACTGAAGAAGAGGGATCACTGGTGATTACTGTTGGCACCAGCAGTGCAGCACGTCTGATAATCGACAAACCTCAGATTGATCCTGAAATGCGGACTTTTTGCTATTATCTGGATAAGCAGCATTGGTTGGTTGGTGGTGCCAGTAATAATGGCGGAATTATTCTGCAGTGGCTGAAAGAAGAATTTTTTACATCAGGAGACGATGTCAATGGTTTTTCAAATCGCGCTTCAACTGTAGCACCCGGAGCTAACGGATTAATATTTCTGCCCTATCTGCTCGGCGAACGCGCGCCTATTTGGGATTCAAAAGCCAAAGGGATATTATTCGGTCTGCGTATTGAACACGGTCAGGCCGACATGATAAGAGCCACCCTTGAAGGAATCACATATTGTTTGTTTGGGATCTGCCAGCCGCTTTTTGAAAAAACGGACATCAAAAATATTTATGCTACGGGTGGGTTTGCACTTAATGAAATCTGGTTACAAATTTTATCGGATGTTTTTAACTTTCCTGTTTTGGTATGTGAAACAATAGAGAATTCTGCCTGGGGAGCTGTCCGTTGTGGTATGCATGCAATCGGTTTGGAAGTAACATCAAAACCTGAAGTCAGAAAAACGTTTTTTCCTGATAAAAAAGCACATGCATTTTATTTAAAGAGTTTTCAGAAATTTCAACGACTATATGAACTCCTGAAGGATGAATTTGAGTAATTAAGTTATGGTGTTCTTGTAAAATCGAGATCCTGGAAATCAAAACTGAAATCCGTCAACGGAGAAACAGGTTTCATTTTTATCTCAACCGCCTTTGCGTTTTCATCGAGCCTGAACATTACAAAGGCATCTGCATCCATACTGCGGTCACGCCATTTTACCACAAAACTATTTCCTTTATATGGAAGAAGTTCACCCGTAAGTTTTGGAGAACGTTTCGAATCAAACCAAAGTTTTCCATTTCTTTCTGTAATCAGCACTTCACCAAGCCAGGCATCCTTATATGCACCGGTATACATATTAAAATCGATTTTTGCCTGGTTGATTTGCGCTTTATTTATTTCAGCCCATATGGGATCTGTTATTGTTTTTGCTTGCGCCATCTCACTATTTCTTGAAGAATCCAATTCGGTAACCCAGTCTCTACGTTTCAATCCGAGGTAGCCATCTTTAATCTGGTTGGTGATCGATATGAACGCATCACCTTCCTGTTGGTTGGTCAGCACTATAATTCCGAGTTTCAATTCCGGAATGATGGTAATCTGTGTTACCATTCCTTCGAGTCCACCGGTATGGCTCATCTCTTTGTAGCCTTTAACATCTTCAATAACAAATCCAAAACCATATGCTCTGAAATGTGTATTATAATATCCGGGCGCTCCGGTTTTTATAATAGTCTGTGGTGACCAGATTTCGTTTTGTACTGCAGTACTGAAAAGTTGCGATTGGTTGGGTCCATATTTTCCCTGAGCCAGTAGCAGGGACACCCACTTGCTCAGATCTGCGATGCTGGAATTGATACCTCCTGCAGAATGCCCTACTTTCAGTGAACTGCGTGCGATAACTATTACCTCGCCTTCCACTTCAGCATGTGCGTCAATGACATCAGATTTATCTTTCAGGCGGTCGAATGAACAGGCGCTTTTTGACATCCCGATCGGTTGCATAATACGGGTTTCGACAAAATCATCCCAGGACA
>DATHPV010000637.1:0-2463 GCA_035483495.1 Puia sp. | reverse complement strand
TGATGGTTTGCTTGATGGGTCAATTGGGTTTTGCGGCGAAGAGAGTGCAGGCGCTTCTTTTTCCAGGATTAGCGGGGATGTCTGGACAACCGACAAAGATGGAATGATCGCTGCCTTGCTTGCCGCTGAAATGACGGCAACCCTGAAAAAAGATCCGGGAGAAATCTATGATGAACTCAGCGGGGAACTCGGTGTATCTGTTTATGACCGCGTTGAAGCAAAGGCAACGAACGCTCAAAAAGAATTGCTGGCAAAACTTTCTCCTGAAAAAATTCAAATAAAAGAACTCGCAGGGGAAAAGATCATCTCTGTAATCACTAAAGCGCCGGGAAACAACGAACCGATCGGAGGATTAAAAGTGAGTACGGACCATGGATGGTTTGCTGCGCGGCCTTCGGGAACGGAAGACATCTATAAAATATATGCAGAGAGTTTTTTGGGTGACGCACATTTGCGCGAGATTCAGCAGGAAGCTCAATCCATTGTTGATGATGCATTAAAATAAAATACTCGATCAAACCAATAAAAAAAGGGCCAGGATAAAAATCCAGCCCCGTTTTAAAATCCAATATCCTATGAAAAACCATAAATAGATATTCAAACGATGGGCCAAAATCATTTTAGCTTTACAAACACGATTTGCCAGTGAAATTCATTCCCGTAATTGGAGATAATATTTCATTCTGAGAATGTACAGTTGATCGCGCCCTTAAAACTTACCAAGCAAAAAGGTTTTGGGTTTGAACAAGTGCAATATTTAACCTAGCCAAGTTTTTAAATACACAGCATCATTCTTTAAAAAGGGCGATGCCGTTTTTTTGTCCATAAACAAGCAGATAGTTTATGAGCGAGAACCCCAACCGAAAGGTAATAAGGCGGAGAGAATTGTTTTTATCATTGTCGGAGTGATTGTAGTAGGCATCTTACTGTATTACTGTACCAATGCTTTTAACTGAATGTTTTTCGATGAGTATTTTTATCTCTATTAAAAGCACTCTGATGGGGAATATTCTCTGCATAAATCTTCCTGTTATGCCGGTCGCAGGTCTTTTATTCCCAATGAGCAATATTTGAAAACTACAAGTATCGGAGAGAAATCTGAGAAATGATCTTTTTGATATGATTCAGGTTGTAGCTAGCGATCATGTATAACCGAATATTTGGAACGGTATATGGCTATATTGCAGCAGATCTGGTCTGTATATTGTATTGGATATTCCTTTCAGGAATAAAATTATTTTTAGAAGTAAGCCTAAGGATGAAAACATCACCGGTAATATTTATGCTATTGGTATCAGCCCTGGCAGCAGATCCCTGTGCTGAACGGAATAATGCTTTCCAGACCGGCGAAGCCATTACGTATAAAATATACTACAGAGTGGCGGGTGTGTATGCAGGAGCAGGCGAAGCCGTTTTTACTGCAGCCCTGGCTCAACTTTCCGGCAAAACCGTGTACCATGTTACCGGCAGTGGTAAAACGAATGGTTTGTTCGATGGCTTTTTTAAAGTGAGGGATACGTATGAATCCTATATTGATACGGGAACACTGCAACCCTATAAATTTATCCGCACCGTTAGCGAAGGAAGCCACAAAACCTATGAAAATGTCTCTTTTAATAAAGTTACCAATACCGCGCTGACCAATAAAGGAGTTTTTAAGATTCCTGCATGTGTACAGGATGTGATCAGTGCGATGTACTACACACGCAATGTCAATTTCAGTCATTTACAAATACATGATACCATTCCTTTTTCCATGTTCCTGGATAACCAGGTCTATCCTTTATATATCCGTTACCTCGGCAGGGAAACCATCAAAACAAAATATGGAAAATTCCGCACTATAAAATTCAAGCCATTACTCATTAAAGGAACCCTGTTCGAAGGAGGTGAAAAAATGACCGTTTGGGTTACTGATGATGATAATCATGTCCCGGTCCGGGTAGAAGGTCCCATTCTTGTGGGAAGCGTAATCGTTGATATGACCGACTTTCGCGGCCGGCGGCATCCTTTAACTGCACTTATTGATTTATAGGCGGATTCCATTTATAATTATGAGTTTCCGGCCTGGATAATTTTTTCCACGGTTTTCGGTCCGGCCATTTTTTGTTGCCTCTGAAAATAATCTGGCCATTTTTTTGATGCAGCTAACAAAACTGCTGTCATGATCAAACCCGAACATTTTTTTAAACTGCTCATTGTGGAGGACGAAGCTGATATGTGTCTGGTGCTGGAAATGATCTTAAGTAAAGAGGAGTATTCAATTGACCATGTAAAAAGAATTGCGGCGGCGACCGAATACCTCCTCGCAACGGAGCCCGATCTGATCCTGTTGGATAATCGCCTGCCTGATGGGTTGGGAATTGATTTTATTCCATTTCTCAAACGCTTTCATCCCCGTGTCAAAATCCCGATGATCTCCGCAAAGGATGGCGCATTAAAAGATCTTGCGCTGCATAATGG
>DATHPV010000636.1:0-6029 GCA_035483495.1 Puia sp. | reverse complement strand
TTCTGGGCCCGCAATTCGGGACTGTAACAACTAAGGAAAATAACAAGAAGCACCCACCCGACAGAAAATCTCATATTAGTTATTGGCAATTTGGTCATAATAAGCAGCAACCTTACTTAATGTATTGTCCTTATCGTCTCTAAAATCCAGATTGTTCTTTCGGATAAATCGTTGAATTTCTTTTTTATGTACACCCACGAATTTGAACAACTCACGTTTTGAACTGACGTTAAAATAGGAACTTCTGCCTTTAATATAATAATCGTTGAACTCATCCATGTAACGTCTCAGACCCTCTGAAGTAGAAAGTACTTCCCTTATTTTTTTGGAAGTATGCTTCAGTAATCTCGACCTTCCGTTATACAATACCTCATAAAATCCTGCAGTAGCAATTCCTCTGTTGAGGTCTGAAAACACATATTCAAAATGATGATCCGCAATGTTGAAAGCACTCACTTTTTCATTTATCAATCGTAACGGAAACGCATGGTCGACAACTACCAGGGTCTGGCGGTAGTCCTCATAAAATATAGCCAGGTTTGGATAATAAATGCTGTCGTAGACTACTGATCCGGCACTGGGTTTATCTGATAAGAAAAAGGGACTTCCTTTCTGGAATGTCAGGTCCAGCCCGGCATATAAACTACCATTAAAAAGACGGGACTGGTCTCCCAGCTGGTCGTAGTAAACCGCGACAGTATGGTCTACGGCTGTCTGAAAAAAAATACTATCTTCCTGTTGGGATTGAGCGGATGCGTTGTTGGAAAAAAGACTGGCAGTAAGAAGGTAAATAGAAAGCAATCCAAATTTCATTTCAATTCAATTCTTTAATTCGTAACACAGTTTACCTAGTCGACAATCGTCATAGGGTTGTAGCTGCTTTCAATTAATATTCAGAGCAATATAACGATTTTTCATCTACAAGTTTTTAAAATGAAACCGCATAACCTTACTATAACAATCGCCTCACTGTTTCTTATTTGTCTTTTTCCTCTAAGCAATTTGGCCCAAAATAAAGTCCAGGATTTCCATGTGATTGCATTCTATACTGGCAGGGCAGACCTGGCTCATATTAGTTTTGTACATGAAGCTAACCGATGGTTTCCAAAAATGGCTTCCGCTCATCATTTTACATATGATTCAACAAATAACTGGGACAATCTGAATGAAAAATTTCTTTCCAGATACCAGGTGGTAATTTTCCTTGACACAAGACCCGACAGTCCCGAACAAAGGAAAGCCTTCGAAAAATATATGAAGAATGGCGGAGGCTGGATGGGTTTTCATTTTTCTGGATTCGCTTTGACTCCTTCTGATTTTCCACAGAATTGGGATTGGTATCACAATGAATTTTTGGGCTCAGGTTCATATGTCAGTAATACCTGGCGTCCAACACCTGCCGTGCTGAGAGTTATGGATAAGAATCATCCGGTTACAAAAAATTTACCCGATACTTTTCGATCTGCTGCCAGTGAATGGTATCGCTGGTCGAACGATCTTCGTCTAAATCCGCAAATAGATATCTTATTGGCGATAGACAGCAGCAGTTTCCCTCTTGGTACCGGTCCAAAACTGTACGAGATCTGGCATAGCGGATTTTATCCTGTTGTATGGACGAACAAAAACTATCGAATGGTGTATTTTAATATGGGACATAATGATATGGACTATGAACATAAGACCAATCAGGAACTATCGCAAACCTTTAGCAGTCCTGATCAGGATCAGCTTATTTTAAATACGCTCACCTGGTTGGGAAATAAACATTCATGAATAAATGTTTTAGTGTATGAAAACAGTGATTATAACTGGTGCCAATGGGAATCTCGGAACAGCCGTAACACAAAAATTCCTGGATAAAAACTATCGGGTACTGGCTACTGTTTCAAACGAAAATGCAAGATCAGACTTCCCACCTCATCCAAATCTGGAAATCATCGTGACAGATCTTACCAATGAAAAAGAAACGCATGATTTCGTTCAGAATTCGATTCAGAAGTACGGAACGATAGATTCAGCTTTGTTGTTGGTTGGAGGTTTCGCGATGGGCGGTTTGTCTGAAACAGGTGGCGAAGACCTGAGAAAGCAAATTTCACTAAACTTCGAAACGGCTTATTTCGTAACAAGACCTCTGTTTGAACATCTCACCAAAAATAAAAGAGGAAGGATTATATTTATCGGTGCACGTCCCGCTCTGAATCCCGGACAGGGTAAGGGATTAATCGCATACAGCCTTAGCAAATCGCTCTTATTCAAACTGGCAGATTTTCTGAATGAAGAAAGCAAAGGGACCAATGTAACTGTGTCGGTTGTTGTCCCAAGCACCCTGGATACTCCTTTGAATAGAAAATCAATGCCCGATGTTAATCCCGTGAATTGGGTTAAACCTTCTGAAGTCGCCGAAACACTTGAATTTCTGGTTTCCGACAATTCAAATGCACTCAGGGAAACGGTGTTGAAGATTTATAATAATGCGTGAAGCAAGTGTGAGAGTATGAGAATGTGAGAGTGAAAAAAACTCGCCTATATCAACTGGGCACCTGAGACAAAGAATATGTTTTTGCTACCCGCAACACTTCAGCAACACCCCAGGCCTGTGCCACGCAACCCCGTGGATGATGAGGCTCATCACCGTCAAAAATTTCAGAAACAGTTCCCACACATCCTTCATGAAGATGCAGAGCAAAATTGTCGATAATATCTTTTGCCTCATTTTTGAAACTGATCCCCCATGTTTTTATTCCCGCTTCTATAAATGGTCCCAGAAGCCAGCTCCAAACTGTTCCCTGGTGGTATGCCGAATCACGTTTAAATACATCTCCTCCATAACTCCCTTTGTAATCCGGATCATCAGGAGAGAGTGATCTGAGTCCGACGGCTGTAAATAATTTGGATCTGATAATATTTAATACTGATTTCGCTTTCTCGCCATCCAACAATGGAAAGGGAAGGCTGATGGTGAATATCTGATTCGGACGAAGGCTCGCATCTGGCTTCCCCAGGTCGTCGATATTATCATATAAATAGCCACCTTCAGGATACCAGAATTTTTCACCGAAACTTTTACGTGCATATTCTGCCTTTTCTAAAATGACACCGGCCTTTAAAGTATCATTGTTTAATAAAAGAACGTAATGAAAAATCGTTAGCGCATTGTACCATAAAGCTTCAATTTCTACTGGTTTACCCATTCGCGGTGTAACCACCCAATCGTTGATTCGTGCATCCATCCACGTAAGCTGCTGTCCTTTTTCTCCGGCATATAACAAACCGTCACTGTCAACATGGATATTAAAACGCGTGCCTTTGAAATGCCATTCGATTATTTCCGTTAGAACCGGAAGAATTTCGCTGAGGATAAAATCGCTATCGCCCGTAGCCTGCAAATAATTATAAACCGCATTAAAATACCAAAGTGTTCCATCCACATTATTATATTCCGGCGGATTGTTCTCATCGATGAAGCGATTGGGTAACATGCCCATGCTTACCGACTTCGCAAATACAGCAATGATTTTCTTTGCATCTTCAAATCGTCCGGTTGTCAAACAAAGGCCAGGCAGGGAAATCATCGTATCACGTCCCCAATCAGTAAACCAGTGGTATCCTGCAATCACGGTTTTAAAATCAACGGGTGTTTCCTTTTCAGTTTGAGCAGGCTCCGTACGTTTTACAATAAACTGGTCAGCAGCAAGCACCAATTGACGTAAAAGGTAATCGGAAACGCCTTTTAATAAGTTGAGCTTTCGATCCAGTTCTTTTTCAAAAAGTGCAACTGCATTTTTTTCTTCCGGATTATCTGTTGAAATGATGATATCCAGTCTGTCTCCTTCTTTCAGATCTACACTAAACAATCCATGATTAAACAAGTCTTCCTGATAATCCAGACCGCGATATTTTTCCTGCAAATAATTGAAATTGTAATACCATTTGTTCACAGACTGATAAGTAGATCCCGGTACAGATATATATATGTCAGGCGCTCCATCAAATGGCCGGGTATGGAAAACGCCATTTTTAAAATCGATATCCCAGAAAATATTATTATACGAATGTTGTAATTCGTGGTATCCTCTGGCAGCGATAAGCGGAAGCAGCTGAAGTGTAAATGGATTGGAAGCCTTCATTATTTCATATCGAATCAAAGTGGTATTCTCCCTGTTTACCATTGTAATAATTTTTCGGATGGTAACTCCGGGAACCTCATAAATCCACTCCGGGAAAAAGTCTCTCTTAAAAGAACTGAGCCATTGCAACCCCTGTGGAAAAATCGTATCGCCGTAATCATTCGTTCCTAAATCAAAACGGCGTCCATCCAAAATAATAGTTTCATCGAGTTTTGAAACAAGCAGCATCCGGTCTGTCGGTGGTACAATAGATGCCATCAGTAAACCATGATAGCGACGGGTGTTACATCCCGACAAACTACTGCCCGACCATCCGCCAAGACCATTTGTTTCCAGCCACTCCAGCTGACTGATATCTGAAAAACTTCCCAGTAATTTCTTGTCATTGATTAACGCCATGAGATATTACTAAATTTAACTAATTTATGCAGTCGTCTTGTATTAATTTATTGAACCCACATCATTAAATAGAAAACCAATTTGAAAAATCTACAGATTTTCTTTTATTTCATATTAGTGCTCGCTATTGCCTGCAAAAATAAAAATGGAAATACACTGGCCTTCCATTCGCCGGCAGATACAACTTTTAAACCGGCAATCGTCGTTTCGGATAGTGGCTGGACTGTACTCTCGGGAGGTAATGCGATCACGGATTGGCACACTTATGGTAAAAAACGGGCAGGCAATGCCTGGAACATGGACAGTGGATCCATTCATTTGCAACCAGGAGCAAAAAACGGTTATCAGACAGCAGGCGGCGGCGACCTTGTTTCAAATGACAGCTTTGGAAACTTTGATCTTAAATTGGAATGGAAGGTCGGTAAAAAAGCAAATAGTGGCATCATGATTTTTGTTCAGGAGGATACAATGAAGTATAAAGAAACCTGGAATACCGGGCCTGAAATGCAGGTATGTGATAAGGATAGTAATGAAGATGCCCACAGTTTTAAACATGAAGCCGGTGATCTGTATGATCTCATTGCTTCGAGGATAATGTCCGCTAAACCTGCACTGGAATGGAATCATGTGGAGATTGTAAGTAATGCTCATCGGCTGGATCTCTATTTAAACGACGTGCACATTATTTCCACTTCGCTTTGGGATGGTGCATGGCAAAAACTGATTTCAACAAGTAAGTTTAATACCATGCCCGGATTTGGCAGTTTTCATTCGGGACATATCGCCTTACAGGATCATGGAGAGGAAGTCTGGTACAGGAATATTAGAATTAAAAAAATCGAATAGCCGAATGAATTATCTCAATTCGAAAAAAGCATATTGTATATTTCCTGTTCCGCCATTTTTAATTTCTATGGGATTACCCGAAGGAATGTATATGTAGTCGCCTTTATTTAGAAGAAGTTTTCCATTTACACTGCCTTCGCATGGAGAGTCCTTTATCCTTACTATAAGTACGTCTGCTTTTCTGGCCGGTATATGTACCATTTCAGTATTTGAAATAGTAAGCCTATAGACCCGAACCGGAGCTTCATCAAATAAGAGATTAAAGATTGGCTGACGGAAAGGAGAATCAATTGTTTTATAGTTTGTGTTCGTCAATTCTATATCCATTACATGATATTCTGTTGTATCGCTGTTCCAGACACGATGAATTCTCGGTTTGTTCCGGAAACTTTCATACCATATATTTTCATTGTCGGCAGTGGTTAATTTCGCCCGCTTTTCTTCGCTGATCACCTGTGAACCCACTTTAACTGTATTCGTGAGGATCAAAAACACAGAGGGTGTAGCGTGAATATGGATAAGCGTTGTATCGCCTGGTGGAATATGGACGTCGAGCAGGCGAATATGGCTGTTTTCAAAAATATTATGATGCCTTGGCTCTTTGCTCACGGGCACTTGTGCCCCGCAAGTGTAATACCAGCCTGAAAAAACAACCAT
>DATHPV010000635.1:0-5339 GCA_035483495.1 Puia sp. | reverse complement strand
AACCCATAACTCATAAACCGCCTACGCCTGCCCCGCAGAATGCGGGATCATCGAATCTGGTACTTAAAAGTTACGCCCAAAGTAGACGGATCACCAAGACGCGCAGCACCGAAATTATAGGCATAGGCGACATATTTTGTACCGGTTATATTCCTCGACCAGAATGTAAAACTGAATTGTTTATACGAAACGCCGACGCTGGCATTGAGCAATTGATAAGAGGATTGAATTAAATCGTTGGGCAAATCAAAGTATTGTTTTCCAAAATAATACCACTCGCCTCTCACAAATACATTTTCTGATCCCGATAATCGCTTACTGTATTGACCTGCCAACATAGAAGTGATATCTGGCGTAAATACCTGATATTTTCCATCCAGGTTTTCTGAAGAACCATTGGAAGAAAGCTCACCACTTGTATACATCGCATGAGTATAGCCAAAATGATAAGTCACCTCTAACCCTTTTGCGACGAGACCCTGCAGGTCTGCGTCAAATCCTTTGCTGGTGAGGCCTCCGGCGTTTTTGATCACCGTTATAGCATCGGGAAGTATCAATGTAGGAACCTGAGCGTCCTGCACGGTATTATAGAAAACGGCGGCGTTTGCATGAAACCTGTTATTAAAATAATTGCCCTTGAAACCCAGTTCGAAATTATTGCTGTATTCAGGCTGGTAAGGATAAAGCGGTGGTTGAGTCGGATCAGTTGATAGCTGTGTAAGACCTCCCGTGCGATATCCCCTATTATAACTGACATATATATGCGCATTTTCATTGGCGTTATATGAAAGGGAGAACATCGGACTCCAGGCATTGAATGAAGTTTTTCCGGATGTGTCCGGCTGGGTAATGAATCCAGGAGAACCATCTGGAATGTATTGACCGGATACTTCTTCTTTTGATTCCTGATAGTCATATCTGATTCCTCCTGTTACCGTGAACGATTTTGAAATATCATAAGAGAGTTGTCCGTAAAAAGCAAACCCTTCATTTTTTATACGGGTCGTACTGATAACGGTATAGTTGCTGTCGGGAGATCCCACAGCAGCGGCATCAGCGCCAAAATGAGTTCCCTGCTGGTTAGGTGCTTTCTGCAGAAAAAGATAAGAACCAACAGCCCATTTTAACGGAGAAGAAGAAGCCGTTGCTGAAGACAGCCTGAGCTCTTCCGTCCATGCACTTACTTTATTCCATGGCTTGCCATAATTATTTACAATACTTACTGCATCCAGCGGAGAAAAATCACCGTCCACCGGTGTTGCATAATACCTGTAGTTGGATTGATAGGCAGTGAGAGAACTAAAATCAGCTTTCGCACCCGTGTGTTTTATCACAACGGATCCGTTCAAACTATTATCTATCATTTCTCCAATTGCATTCTGATCAAGGTGATAAGGATTTACAAATGCATCGGCTATCGAAGGATTTAACGTGAATGCTCCGTTATCCCGGTTCCACAGGTTTTTCATATTCAGTGTGAATGACCACTGAGGGCTTAATAAATACTTCAGGTAAATATTGTCTGCAAACCTGTGCTGTTTATCGAAATGGGTATTGTTGAAATCGTTGATATAATATCCTTCCGATCCTTCATACAAACCGGCTATACCAAGAAATAATTTCCCCGCTATTAAAGGCGCGGTAAACTGAAATGAATAACGTTGCAATCCATAATTTCCTTCGCTGACTTCTATCGAAGCATGTAACTGATTGTCGGGTTTCCTGGTAACAATATTGATCACCCCTCCCATCGCATTCCTTCCATATAAAGTTCCCTGCGGTCCTTTTAATACGTCAATATGATCCACGTCAAACAGCTGCGGGATATAGGTGTCGAGGGTAAACTGGGGAACACCATCGATATAAGTAACTACGGCGGGATCATAAGAAGTGGAAGTGATGCCACGAATAGAAATTACATTTCTGCCGTCGCCCGGGTCGGCGGCGTAAAGATTTGAAACAATGCCTTTCAGATCCTTGCTGGCCCAGAGTCTGTAGGCATCAATGTCTCTGGACGACAACGCCGTAATGCTGATGGGAACATTTTGGATATTTGCCTCCTGCTTTTCAGCAGTTACTACAACAGCATCGAGTTGTTTTGCAGATCTGGTCAGATGAAATACAAGTGGGGTCCCGGAAATCGGAAGTTGTATGCTCTTTTGAATTTTTGCATAACCGATCGATGATACTTCAGCAGAATATATTCCCTTCGGCAAATCCGGAATAGTAAAATGGCCCGTACTATCGCTGATTGCAGAGACGTCGGTATTTAATATATGTATCGTTGCACCGGCGATGCCCGCACCGTCTTCATTCTTAATCTCACCGCTATTTTTATTCTGCGCCTGACTGAACGGAGACCAGGCTGTTAGTATCAGGAGTACGATTATTTGTTTCATAGTCTATTCGTTGGCGGTTGGCCCCGCACTTGCGGGGTTGGCGGTATTCTCACACTCTCACACCCTCACACTTGTATTAGGCTTTAGGCTTTGAGCTTTTAGCTTTAGGCTTTAATGAGATAATATATTCTATGATCTGATTGAGGTCTTTTTGAGCAATGTCGGGGTGAGCAGACATGGCCACATCTCCCCATACTCCACTTCCGCCCTTCATTATTTTCTGACTTAAATAAACAGTTGCTTTTTTATCGTCTGCGTATTTTTCTGCGACTCTCTTAAAGGAAGGACCGATAGATATTCCATCTTCTTTATGACAACTCTTACAATCCATTACCTGAGTGAGTGCGTAGCCCGCCGCAAAAGGTCCTTTGGCGGAGGCTGATGTATCCGCAATTGCCGTTGCAGCAACCGGTGGAGCAGGATGAGCGATATAATCAATCCGATACAGTCCTGCATCAGCATTTTTCTGGAACCAACCCGTTCCATATTCCAGCAAATACAATCTGCCGTCAGGACCGGCTTCCATATCAATACAATTGTGCAGTGCAGTATGCGGAATAAAAGATTCCATCTGTTCAAAATCGCCATTGGGCTGAAGCGTCACTACTTTAATCCATCCCCTGATCCAGTCATATATAAATAGTTTTCCATCGAAATAATCAGGGTAGCGTGTGGCCGCGGGATACATGTCAGTATAATAAACCGGTCCGGCCATCGCATTTCTTCCACCTGAATTTAATTCGGGGAACTCCGGTGAAACTGCATAAGGATACCATATGAACGCTGGTTGTGCGGGAGGCAGATCTGTTATGCCGGTATTATTTCTGGAATGATTTTGAGGTTTCGCCGGATCAAATGCATCTCCGGGCACACCCGTGATATAATTATACTGATGATAAGGATAGTTGTTCCCCACAAAAAAAGGCCATCCGAAATAACCCGCTTTTTTTGCCTGGTTCACTTCGTCATATCCACGCGGTCCGCGGGTTGCCAAACTATCGAAAGGTGCATCAGGACCTACTTCACCCCAATATAAATAACTATTTTTCTGATCCACAGAAATGCGATAAGGATTTCTGTCGCCCATCACGTAGATCTCAGGCCTTGTTTTGGGAGTGCCGGGCGGGAAAAGATTTCCTTCCGGAATTTCATAACTACCGTCCTTGTGTAACCGAAGTCGCATGATTTTACCCCGGAGATCGTTACTATTACCCGCTGACCTCTCCGCGTCATACTGCAGATGTCCGGGTGCGTCATTCAAGGGCGCAAAACTATGACTTACAAAACGCTGGCCGGGTTCATCAAAAGGTGTGGAATTGTCGCCTGCAGAAAAATATAAAAGACTGTCGGGACCAAATGCGATGGAACCGCCGGTATGACAACATATTTCCCGTTGTGCATGTACTTCCAGGATAACTTTTTCAGAACTGTTGATCACGGTGTCATTCTCAAGAACAAATCTGGAAAGCCTGTTCACCGAACTGTCGATGGGACTATAATAAATATATATCCAGTGATTATTTTTGAAATCGGGATCCTTGGAGAGGCCAAGCATTCCTTCTTCTACATTTACACCTTTCGTTTTCGCCTGATAATACACATTCAGAAATCCTGCCTGTTTCACGGTACCCGTTTCCTTCTTGTATAACATGATTTCTCCACGACGCTGGAGAACGAGTATATCGAAATTTGGAAGTATGGTCATTTCTGTGGGCTCATAAAATGTACCCTGAACAAGCGTTTGTTTTGTAAAATGATTTTCAGAAGGCGGATAGGGAATCGCCGCCAGACTATAATTCAGCGGTTCATAATGACCAATGGCGTATTCAATGGCATTCAACACGATTTTAGAATTCGCATCATCTTTCTCGTTTTGTGTGGTGATGCTGTCATTACTATACTGAACCCGTCCACCATCAAATTGCTGATGCATAAATGATACACCCGAATCGCCCGTTGATCCGATCATTCGTCCGTACCAGCGCCAGTTAAAAGTTTTCGCAGTGGGATGAATACCGGCAAATCCACCACCCGACTGGATAAATCTTTCCAGGGCAATTCTTTCCATATAACCCAGTTTCACTCCTGAGCGATTTAAAAATAAAACAGCTGCATAGCCAGCGAGTGAACTATCCGTAAATAAAGTGCTGGTGTCAGTGGGAACAACCTCGAATCCATTGATCTCTCCCAAATGCTGAACAGTCCGGATTCCGGCTTCTGAATTCGAATCGGACAGATGATTTGTATATACTAAAACCCTGGGAGTACCAGGTCGTTTTTGGCGACAGGAAACCAGGACTAAAAAGGAAAAAGCAAAAAGTAAAAAGCAAATATTTTTCATATTAAAGAGTAAAAATTCAAAAGGAAAAAGTAAAAAATATTATTATCAAATTTACCAACGGCTTACGAGGCCGCAAACTTAAGTATTAAGAGTAAAGATCCGGGATTTATTACATGAATGTTCAAATAAGCTCATAACCGGGCAGGCTTTGTAAATGAAGGGTTAATTCAGATTATCTGGTACAGCAATTCACCACTTTTTGAATATAAAAAACACTGCGGCTATCAGGAATCCAAAACCTACCAGGTGATTCCACGCCAGTTTTTCTTCCTTAAAAAAAATCAGTGTAAAAGCAACAAATACTGTAAGTGTAATGGCTTCCTGAATTGTTTTCAGCTGCACCAGTGAATAAGGACCTCCATCATCTTTAAATCCAATCCTGTTGGCAGGCACCTGGAAAAGATATTCGAAAAACGCCAGACCCCAGCTGATAAGAATAACCGTAAAGAGTCCCATATTTTTACCCCAGCTGAAATCCTTAAAACGCAGGTGCCCGTACCAGGCGAAAGTCATGAATGTATTGGAAATGAAAAGAAATAAAATGGTTTGTAATCCACGCAAAGTAAATATGATTTATGGGTTATCCCGCACGTGCGGGA
>DATHPV010000634.1:0-6134 GCA_035483495.1 Puia sp. | reverse complement strand
AGTTTTAGCCTCCCTGATTTGGCGATCATTCGGATTTTCTTTGATAGTTTTCATAAAACTCATTTTAATATGAAGAATGATTTCATATTATACCTGTAATATTCATGCCAACCCATATGCGGAATTTCTACACATACGTTCTATAATGATATGCCAACAGATCAAAAGTCCATTTGTATCTTAGAGAAATGATTACAAATATTATTATCCGTCCGATAGAATTGCGTGACTATATCCAATGGATAGCTCTGTGGTTGGGTTATAACGCTTTTTATGGGCGCTTTGGAAAGACGGCTTTGGATCCGGAGATAACCAAAACAACATGGGATCGATTTTTTGACGAATCTGAACCCGTATATGCTTTGGTCGCAGAGTTAAATGGAAAACTGGTAGGAATGACCCATTTTCTTTTTCATCGTAGTACAAGTGCGTTGAACCCGGTTTGTTATTTACAGGATCTTTTTACAGATCCTGATATTCGCGGAAAAGGTATCGGAAGGGCGTTGATTGAAAGTGTATATGAGCAAGCGAAAGGAGCCGGTTCATCGCGGGTTTATTGGTTAACGCATGAAACAAATACAATTGCAATGAAATTATACGATCAGGTTGCAGATCGCTCCGGATTTGTTCAGTATCGTAAATTGATCTAACTGGTTTCAACCGGAAACTCCGGTGTGGGAAGTATCAGTTCGAGAAATTTCAAATCCAGCCATTTCCCGAATTTAAAACCTACTTCTTTAAAATTAGCGACTTCAATAAATCCAAATGATTCGTGCAAGCGAATACTTATTAGATTTGACGCTTCGATGCCTGCAATAACGACATGATATTGCTGACGTATGGCCTGATCAATTAAAGGCTGCATCAGCAATTTTGATAATCCTTTTCCCCGATGAGCCGCTGCAACATAAATGGAATTCTCAACTGTATATTTATAGGCGGGCCATATACGAAAGGGGCCATAGGAGCTGAATCCGAGGATTTCGCCTTTGTCTTCGGCGACGTAAACTGGAAACTTTCCTTCCCGCCTTGATTGAAACCAATCTTCTCTCATGGCAAGCGAATGTTTTGCATAAGAGAAAACGGCTGTAGTGTGCTCTATAACTTCATTATATATACCGAGTATTTGAGGAAGATCAGCAAAAACTGCGTCGCGGATTCGCAGGGACATATTACCATTCATTTACATCGTTGAATATGAGCTTCTATATGTTTTGCTTTCAATTACCAAACCTGGAAAATCTCCCGGGAGCCGGTTAGATACATGTCCTGATATCCTTTCATCGCATCTTCCATCTTCTTCATGGCTTCGGGTTGTGCTTTCATCTTTTCCCAAGATTGTTCGTAGCCTGCCAGGTTTTCGTATTCGCTGACCATTATAACGCGGTTATACGCACCCGTTACATCCGTTAGTATATGTTTTACGTCGGAACTTTCTTTGGTAGCTTCCTTGAACATTTTGGCGAGCTTCGATGCATTGCCGGGTTTTGCAACAAATATTTCATGAACAACTATCATAAAATTAATTTTTTATGAATAAAATATTTCATACTAATCTAACCAATTTCGATAGGAGTGCAATATAAAATTGATGCTAATTGTCATAAAACAATTATACATCAATGGAGATTCACCCGATTATTGAGATTTAAGCTGAATAATCAACTGGTCGCAACCACATCTTTAGTTTTTTACATTCGGGAAGCTGGCCAAGGTATATCAGGCCACTGGTGGTTTTGATTCGCGACTTCGGAGGCTCCGATTCTTTAGTTGGAGACGCCGGGATATTAATGGCGGCTTGCGATATCGGAATATAATCATGAGATGAAAAATATTCGACTACGGACTGGCCTTCTGTGATTTTCTGAAGCAAGATAGAGCGGCGTCTTCTTGTAATTTTTTTGTCACATGAAGGCGTATGAGGATATGAAGTGAAATCTGTCATGCTTTTTACACGGTTTCTTCCGGCAGGTTTTTCAATCGTTTTGTTTTCGGATTGCTCTTTTGCTTCCAGGAGCGGTGCTATATATTTTTTCTTCAGGATTTCAATGATAACGACTGCTTCCATTCCCTCTTTGAGCAATTTGATTGCTTTTCCCGTTAAGGTTCTGTAAAGAGCATATTGTTTTATCTGAGTAGGCACCAATCTATATAACGAAGCTGCAATAGGGGACGCCTCCTTTAGTCTGTTGCTGCTTTGTCGAAAACCTTTAAAAGCAGGGTCCATTTTGGTTCGCTCACCGGTAAGCGAAGACCCCCGACGCCATATATTTTGTTCAAAATGAGGCGAATAGTAAAAGCACATCCTGAGTTCAGGATCGTTGCCGGTTATTATTTTATCGGTTTTGCGTTTGGCCATAGGGTCTGTCGGGAGGAACGCAAATCCCGGCTTTCAAGTATGTGGCAGATGGAAAAAATGTTTTCGGAAAGCCTAAAGCTGAAGGCTTAACGCAGAACGCTTAACGAGGGAGCCGCCAGAAATGCATCTATACAATTGTTGGAGATAATACATAAAGCGCAGTTTTGGATTTGCTACGCAAAGAAATCGGGCAGGTCCATTATTTTTTCGGCTGCCTGTCTGCAATGCTTCATGGATCCTGGAAAACCCATGTTTTTTGTTTCAATATCATGCAAGACTTCGGCAATCTTTTCCGCTGAAGCGCCAGACTTTTTTAGATCGAGAATTTCCGGAACATAATTTTCATATTCATTTGCAGGCAAATCAGGTTCGCCTAACGGATTCCAGTCATTATGCAGAATATTAGTTATTTTATGATAAACTGAATTTTCGTTCAATCCTTTTTTCGCCATACATTTGGTTTCAAGATTGTGCGATATTTATATTTTCCAGGCCAGCATATTTTTATAGGTAAATTGGATAAAGACTAATGGCATGGATATTGCAAAATAAGAAAAAGCACCTTATTTTTGCTACGCGTCAAATTACAAACCCAGCCCTTGCAATATAAACCGGTTAAGTCTCTGGCTCAATACAAATCGTATGAGAGCTACCTCGAGAAGCTTTTATGGATTAAAGACAAATCTGATGCCGAAAAGGAAGCGATCGATGTTTTAATTTCCCTGATTGGAAAGTGGGATTCTGAACATAATACAAAATCTCTCATTCTTCCTAAAGCCCCACCACGTGATCCTATATTGGCCCTGGATAACCTTATGAAGGAAAACAAGATTAACTCCAGCGACCTGGCTTCTGCACTTGGTATTAGCCAAAGCGGCATATCCGACATCCTGAATTACAGGCAGGAACTCTCAAATGATCTGATCGCTAAACTCTCACAGAGATTCAAAGTTTCAGAAGAAGTTTTCAGCAAAACTTATTGACCTATCCTCCGTTGAAATTTCAGAAATTTGTAAAAACTGAAAGTCTATGGAACATAATTTTTACGGCGAGTTTACCAGCCAGTCGATTATTCGTATCGATGAAAATACCGTAAAGGTTAAATCGTGCATGATGGTGCTGGATGATAATGAAATCTGGTTTCAACCCAACGAGCATGTAAATTCCGTAGGAAATACGATTCTTCATTTATGTGGTAACATCAGGCAATACGTTATTTCTTCGATGGGAGGCAGGACTGATATACGCGAGAGGGACCTGGAATTTTCCACCAGAGGAGGATTTACAAATACCGAACTTGTTTTAAAACTTTCTGAAACTCTTGAAGAAGCCAAGTCTATTATTGCATCTGCCACTGAAGAGAATTTGCAACGTCAACAGATTGTTCAGAAAACTTCTTATTCTGGAATTGGAATAATAATTCATATAACAGAACACTACTCGTATCATACCGGTCAGATCATTTTACTAACAAAATTGTTCAGGAATATGGACATGGGTTTTTATGCCGGGAAAAAATTTGAATACGAGAAACGCTCCGTCGACGAACTAAAAACAAACACTCAATCCTGAACTGAATACCCAGCCGAACTCATGCACCGTTGCAACATCGGTGGGCTTTCGCAGATTTTTAAAAGTCATGCTATTTTCAGGATAATATCCTACCCGCCAATGGCTATTGAAATCGAAGTCATAGTAAACACCTGCAAATAATCCCATCTGGGTTTTTTTTGTTTTAAAGGGATACCAGAAAAATTTAGTTGCGGGCTCAACGATTATACCGTTCCGATGAAGAGAAAGAGTTGTATTATATTTTTTTGCAAGACTATCGAACGACGGTGGCAATTCACCGTTTAATACGATTCGGTCAAAATGTTCTCCGACACTCAGGCCTGCAAGTATCCAAAAGTTTTTCGTTTCAAAAAATCTGTAATACGCGCCCAGAGACATATCAGCGGTCACAATATCCTGATTGGAAATAACTGTACCGGCATTAATACTATAAACCATTTTACCTCCGGAAGGCATTAATGCTATTTCAAACCGCAGGCCTACGGGAACCTCCTGAGGTTTGGTATAATTGTACTTTGTCAGGAAATTATTAATCCTGATATCCCTGGCAGTATAAAAAACAGTGCTAACGTTAAACATCAGTGAATAGGAGGGAGTGATTGAACTATCTTTTAATAACTGCGCGAACAGGGTGATTGGTGCGAAAACCATAATCAATATAAAGCGCCATTTGATCATCCAATAAAATTAGAATTAAGTTTTTTTAACAGATGGTTAATTCCCGCCGGGTTGACTGCAATCATTTTCTTTCAGCCGGAAGAAAGTGAATCGAACGGGCATGTTGGCTGAACTGTCTACAAACCCTTTCATCGCAAAAATGCCAATATATTTTGGATGCATGTCGAATTCATGAGTGATCACTTCCTTAAAAGCAGGATTAGGCATAGAACCACCGGCATATAAAAAACGGAATTTTCGCCCTTCCTTTTCAATTTTCAAAGAACTCGTTGCCAGATTTTTTCCCAACGATGGGTTCAGTCGAAAACTATCCATAGATAAAATTAGCTGATGTGCTATTTCTTCGGGTTCACCGTAATTCTTGCCTAAAGAGGTAATTGCCTGTACTATAATTTCTGCAGGCTTACTGTATCCTCCAAAGAAATCATTGTAAGCTACTGAAAGCCTGATGCTTTTTCCTGTAAAACTGGTATCCTCCATTAATAGAATTCCAGCCTGCTGCCAATCCTGATCAGGAAGGAAATCGGCCATATGGACTTCAGCTTCAAAACAATTTTGAGTAATTTTTCTGAACAAGAGATTTTGTATGCCAAGCTTTTCCTTTTTGTCGGGCCAGTTATCTCCCCGCAAAGTAAAGAGCGTCAGCTCTTCGTGATTTTCGCCTCTTCTCTTCCAAAATATCGAATCCGGTGATTGAATTAGCCATCCGTTACTATACAATGTTTCCATACTTGTATAGCTGAAATCATCGGTAAAAGTATTTGCAGACTCCCGATTGCTAAACTTTAAGAAGACTAAAATGCCAACAATCAGAAAAAATAGGGTCGCAACGACTATACTTCTGGACGATCCGGTCTTCGAAGGATTTTTTTCCCTTTTTAATGAGCGATGAAATCTTTCTTTGAATTCAAACCAGTATGGATAATGATTTTCTTTCTCCTTTCTTTGGGTTTCTGTAATGTAGGGAGCACCGGTAACAAAACGGGCCAGGCTATCCAGCGTAGCGATGGAAGGATTCTCGGTTTTTCCGTTCACCGGGTCCAATACAAAAGATGAATAATTTTTAAGACTTTTCCATCCTACTACCAGGCCGGTCTGGCCGAATATTTTATTGTAAAACAATTTGCTTTCGGTTTCTGACAGAATCGCAGTCAGACTATATCCAAAGCATTTTTGATAAGCATCCCTGAACAATGCGATAAAAGCCTGAGTATCCAGATTATTCATGGGGTGACATACTATTTTTCCTACTCAAATATAGAATTCCGCCAGATTTCCGCTTCAATTCCGATACAATTTGTGAAGTGAAGAGATATTGCTGTCTTAATTTATTTTATGAAGAATCTCCTCATTCCGATATTCTGTTTGTATAGCGTGTTCTCTTTTTCGCAAAATATTCAATTGGTGTATGATTTACGCCATACTGCCGATCCGGTAAATAATCCAAAAAACTTCCCAACCCTGTATTTCGAATATTTTAAACTTCAGGATTCGGGACGATCGTTTATAAAACCGGGCTCATTTC
>DATHPV010000633.1:0-3133 GCA_035483495.1 Puia sp. | reverse complement strand
GTTTGGAACAATGGAAATGCCGTTATTGCTCAAAAAATTAAATGCAGATTACAAAGCTGAACTAGTGGGCGAAAGATTGCTTTCGACTCCGCAGCACTATGCATACCTCAAAATTTCTGAAGGATGTAACCGTACCTGCTCTTTTTGTGCAATTCCTTTGATGCGTGGTCTTCACGTGAGCCGACCTATTGAGGAGCTTGTAAAAGAAGCCGGGAATCTGGTTCGAATGGGAGTGAAGGAACTGATGTTGATAGCACAGGAACTGACTTATTATGGATTGGATATTTATAAAAAAAGACAACTGCCCGAACTTTTGAATAGACTGGCAGATGTGAAGGGATTGGAATGGATCAGGCTTCATTATGCGTACCCAAGTAAATTCCCATTAGAAATCCTGGATACAATGCGTGAACGTGAAAATATCTGTAACTACCTGGATATGCCTCTCCAACACGCCAGTGACGACATTTTAAAAGCCATGAAACGTCAGATTACACGTTCAGAAATGTCCGAATTAATTCATTCTATTCGGTCAAAACTGCCTGGCATATGTCTCAGGACAACCCTTATTGTTGGATTTCCGGGTGAAAAAGAGTCTGATATTGATGAGATGAAGGATTTTCTGACTGAACACCGGTTTGACCGGGTAGGGATTTTTACATATTCCCATGAAGAAGGAACTTCTGCTTTTGCTTTGAATGACAACATTCCGGCTGAAGTGAAAGAAGCACGTGCACAGGAAGTCATGGAACTCCAGCAGGAAATATCCTATGAAAAAAATCAGGAAAAAATAGGTAGTATATTCAAGACCATTGTAGATAAAAAAGAATCCGGTCGATATATAGGTAGAACGGAATTCGATTCTGTCGAGGTTGACAATGAAGTAATTATTCAAACAGACTCACCTCTGGAGATTGGAAGTTTTGTTTCCGTCAAAATAACGAAAGCGTATGATTTTGATTTGGAAGGTCAGGTGGTGAAATGAGAATTATGGAACTGAACAAAATAAATATTTTTCTGTTAGGTAATCGCCAAACTACAGGATCATTATTCCCAGTTTATCGCTTATGAATTTTACTGCTCAGCGGGTTTCTTATCAACAAACGGGATATTTTTCCAGAATCATAACAGATTATCTGAACGGAAATGATTTCCTGCGTCATTTTTTTAAACATCCGGTTTCCTTTGAAGGAGTTGAGTCTTCCATAAGATCGCGGGAAGAATTTCCAACTGATCGAAAATTGCTGGTAACTACATTAAAGCAACAATATGAAGATCTGCCCGTGTGTGAACTAGTTAATAAAAATTTGGAAAGGCTTGCAGATCACAACACGTTTACTGTCACTACCGCACATCAGCCGGCAATATTTACAGGCAACCTTTACTTCATTTATAAAATCCTGCACGTTATCAGGATTGCGAAGACTTTGGAAAGGAAGCATCCGAACCGGAATTTTGTGCCTGTTTTTTATATGGGAAGTGAAGATGCTGATCTGGATGAACTCGGACATATTTACCTGGACAAGGAAAAACTTGTTTGGGAAACAAATCAAAGCGGTGCAGTTGGAAGGATGCACCTTACCGGTCTCGAAAAAATAATACAGCGTATCGAGGGAGAGTTTGCGGGTTATCCGTTTGGTCAGGAGCTCGTAAAATTGCTTAGAGATTGTTATCTAAATTCTGACAGTATACAAAAAGCAACCCAGAAAATAATAAACGAAATCTTCGGTTCATATGGCCTGGTAGTTCTTATTCCCGACAATAAGTTACTAAAATCTGTCATGCGCGGTGTTTTTAAAGATGACCTTTTAAAACATCTCCCATTTCAAATAACTCAGAAAAATCTGCAGGAGTTGTCAACTCATTATCCTGTGCAGGCCAATCCAAGAGAGATCAATCTTTTTTATTTAAAAGATGATATCAGGGAACGCCTGGATAGTAAAAATGGGAAATTTGAAGTAAACAATACGAACATTCGATTCTCACCGGAAGAAATGGAAAGAGAATTGGCGGAGTATCCAGAGCGTTTTAGTCCGAACGTTATTTTGAGGGGATTGTTTCAGGAAACCATACTTCCGAATATCGTTTTTGTTGGAGGTGGTGGTGAAACAGCTTATTGGATGGAACTCAAACCTCTTTTTGAACATTACAGTGTGCCTTTCCCGGTGCTCGTTTTACGTAACTCTTTCCTGCTCATTAAAAAAAACTGGAAGCAAAAAATTGAAAAGGCCGGATTACAGCCAGCAGACCTGTTCAAGTCTGAAGAAAAATTGGTCGAAGAATATGTGCGTCAATTTAGTCCTCATGAATTGAGTTTGCAAACACAGATGGATGAAATTCGGGGATTTTATGGGTCGCTGAAAAAGATTTCTGCTGCTGTTGACAAAACACTCGAACAACATGTGGACAAGCTGGAAACCCAAAGTATTCAGAAATTAGAGGAACTTGAAAAAAAGATCCTGCGGGCAGAAAAGAAAAATCACGAAGAAGTGCGAAGAAAGATTTATGAAATAAAAGAAGCGTTGTTTCCCCTAAACAACCTCCAGGAACGAATTGATAATTTTATACCCTGGTATGCTGAATATGGAAGATCCTTTATAGGCCTTCTTTATGAAAACTCTCTTTCGTTTGAACAGGAGTTTGTTATTCTGGAAGAATGATCTGCGATTCCCGTTTTGTGGACAAGCAGAAATTTTAATCAAAATTATTTTCCCAACCGTCTTTTTTCATTTTGGCGATTTTCTCAGTTACGTCAGTCTCCAGTGTTTTTTTGAAATCTTCAACAAGGGCGGATATTTTCTCATCGAAAGCACCCAGAATACTAGCCGCAAGGATACCTGCATTTTTAGAAGCATTTAATGCAACCGTTGCTACCGGAATACCATTTGGCATTTGAAGTATAGATAAAATAGAATCCCAGCCCTCCAGTGAATTGGAAGATTTTATTGGTACACCAATTACCGGTAGGGAAGTAAGCGATGCAACCATGCCGGGTAAGTGCGCGGCGCCGCCAGCTCCTGCAATTATCACTTTGAATCCTCTTTCTTTTGCTTGGGAAGCATAGGCGACAAGTCGGTGCGGTGTCCGGTGAGCTGATACAATTGTAAGCTCAAATGAAATTCCAAATGATTTC
>DATHPV010000632.1:0-4411 GCA_035483495.1 Puia sp. | reverse complement strand
GTTTGGAACGTCCTTCTTTTTCCAGTTTCAGCGTTGCATACATGTTTCTTTCCGCATCATAATCAGACACGGCAAAAAGTCCGAGGTTATGATCCCGTGCATGTTCTTCTTTTTCGAATACAAGCTGACCCTTCAGGAGTGGATTATCGCCCTGTAATGGATAGAAAAAACCATCGCAATCACCTACAGAAAGTATGCGCTTCACTTTTCCTTTGTCCAGTTTTTTCTCGTCGTAATCCACATCGTTCATCACCAGATAACTTTTCGTGGGACCATGAATATAACTGAATGACTTGTACTGGTTGCCCAGATACAAGGACTGCGCGCCCTGCATTTTTATTGCGTGATAAAAATCCGGAACAGAGGTCTCCAGTATTACGTGATCGAGCGGATGAAAATAACCTGCAAATTCCTTACCGTTGGGAGTCAGGCCCATCACGCCAATATCTTTCATATCGCTGTACACCTGATGATTTGTTTGTGTGATCACCACTTCCTGAAACACGATCCATATATTTCCTTCATGATCGAAGGAAAAGTCCTGCGGCAGGCCGGTAAAATGATTTTTCTTTCCGTACAAAGCCTGGCTTTCGTTATCGGCCCTTTCCGGGAAAACGGGAAAAGCATTTTCAATGTTATTTTCGAATGGATTTACCATACATATCACCGGGATATAGCCGTCCGTTTTTGGCTTGCCACAATTGGCGAGCAAAACAATTCTGCGCGTAAGGGGATTGAATCGGGAGAGACCGGATTTAACATAGAATTCTTTGTTGAGACCGAGTTCATGATTATCCACCGTATGTGATCCGGAGTCAAGATTCATGAGGACGAGATCTCCCTGACGGTCGCCATGTTTTTTATTGTTATACGCATACACCAACGCACTCACTTTTTGATCTCCCAGCACGGAGAAATCGATCATCTCCAACCTTTCATAATTTTCCTGTCCTTTCGAACTAAATCCCTGGGCGATTACCTGGTTTTTGCCATTGAAATAATAGATCTCCATTCTTTTGCCTGGGTCGTCGGAGTTATTGACCTGAACAATGACTGCGTAATGATCGCTGGCTGGGTCCTTTCGCACATAGAATATGGGATAAAGATCGATGTCAGTACCCGTAAAAATATTGCGTTTCGGTTCCAGCATCGAGAAGATTTTTTCCTCAGGTGCGGCACGACCCGTTTTTTCATTGATCACAGATCTTACTAAATTTATTTTGCCTTCATCATAAACGGAACAAATTACAACGAGTGAGCCGGCGTTTTCAAAGGCTGTTTGAAAGCGCACCTTTTTCTTTTTTCCTGCATAAGATAAAAGGTTGTCGTTGTTTACCTTCAGCCGGTGGTTTGCATCGTACAATCGCAGTGACATTTCATCCTGCATTACAAATAAGGCCGTAGCGCCATCGGACAGAAGGATGAGCTTGGCCCCTCCGGCCTGAGGTTCGTCGAACAGATCGCTTTGTGCTTTTAGATTAAACTGGGCGTTGACTTGAAGAGAATACAGGATAATACCTAGAAGAATGAAAATTCTGCTTTTCATGTGTTGTTGTTTGGGAATGTGCAGGTCAGGGTTAATAAGATATTAGATATCGTCTTTAACCGGCATCATATTGTGTGAAGGCTGGAATTTATATTATTGTCCCGACTGTTTCAGTAAGAGTCTTTCTATAAGGTGGCCGGATGCGAATAATACTGGTAGATTCCGTTAATTTTAACCCTCCTATTTGTGTCTGATTAGTTCAATTCCTTTCGGTCAAATTCTTTCTTAAAGAAAAACTTGATTGGCCCAACGCTTGCGGTTGTTGTGACGGCTATAAAATTCCATCCCTGTTCTGCCAGCAGGTTTAATGCATCCGTAATAGAGCTAAGCCCGTTGACTTTTTTCAAACCAACAACTACACTTGAATCTTTAAATGAAAAAAGTGAATCGATATTGCCGGGTACAAACCTGATAGTAAACACACTCGTAAAACCGGATTTATGATAGGCTTCAATTTCACAATACTTGTTGATGATTGACTGGGAAAAAGAAGTATAACGAATACCCAGCATAAAAAAGGCAAATAGTATTTTTTTAATCATAACGGCTCACATTTAATTTTTAAGGTACAATCTTATTTTTTTAAGCAGAAAGCCAGGCGTTGTTTTTTGCTCATTGTTAACATGCGAATGACGACCGATTGATAGTTTCGAAATTCGTTTTACCTTAACTGAACGAATGCTTAAATCAATTAAACATATTTTCTTTATAGTCAGTATAGTTCTTGGATTGAACGGTTGCTCGACAAATAATCCCAACGGGTCTTCCGAAGATCAGGCGGCTTTCAGGAAAACCAAGGAAGCGATACGCGAGGGTTTCGCGAAAGGCGATGTGGAAGCTGTGCTGGCTCTTCACCATCCGGATGTAATGAAATATTTTGGTGGTAAGAACATTGTATCAGGCCGTGAGGGGTTGAGAAAACAGCTGACCGACATATTCAAATACGCGAAGGTTGAGTTCGTGCAGAATGACGTAGAGACTACGGTTTTTAATGGAGATGCCGTTATTGAGACATGCCTTTACGGAATAAAAACAACTCCTAAGAATGGCGACTCTGCACGGATATTTTATGGCCGTTCGATGGTGGTCTATGTGAAATATAAGGAAAGCCCGACGGGATGGGCTTCAATTCGCGAAATGACACAGGAAGGGCCTGAAAAATAAAGTATTATAAATGACTATTGAGACGGTACAAACAGCAATGACAGACTTTTTGGCTACACAAAGTCAGACTTTGGTTGATGAAATAGAAGGTCTGCTTCAAAAGCTGGACTTTGACTATTACGACAAATGCGATCGGGATAATATCGCAGCTATAATATTTGAATACGAGTTTTCAACGTTTGACATTGTTGCTTTTGCCGTTGACAAGTCCAATAAAGTTGTGGGCGATGTAAAGCTTCTCTTGACAAACAAGCAATATGACTATTTTTTTCCAGACAATATTGAAGAAGATTTTTTAGAACAGTTTGATGAAAAAGAACGTACGAAAATAGAAGACGACTTGTCAGAGTACAAATACAAAGCATTTGAAAATTGGTTTGCTGACTGCTGGGACAGAGCAAAAGGTGAATCAAGACTAAAAGGTTTCTTTTCTATTCATGACACCATGTGGGTGACAAATCTTGCCGATAGAAAACAGATTAGTGACGATAGGATACCTGAATTCCTTTAAAGGTTCAATTAAAAGGTAAGCCCCCAACTTTACCGATACCACTATACCTTGGACTAGCCGGACATTCTTATCCCTCAAGGTCAGAAATTACAACAGTTGGTTTTGTAAAATTTGAAAATTATATGACTGAAAAATAGAAGTATTGCCAGGTAATTTTATGTAGTCAGAATATTCCGGACTGCTTAGTTTGTTTTCAGAATTTTCACCGTCTTACTGATTCCCGATTCAGCGCTGTACATTTTCACAAAATAGTACCCCGGTGGTAGTGCCGACAAATTGATGGTGGTACCCTGTTCTGTAAGATCAGTCGCCGTAGTTACAGGTCTCCCCTGGAGATCCGTGATGGAAATACTGAGCGAACCTGAATTTATTTTCCACTGTAGCGTCAGATCCGTTGTCACCGGATTGGGATAAAGCCTGGCATGTTGACCATTTCCCAGATCGACTTCATCCGTCACATTTACAGTATACCCGGATGAAATATCGCTGGTACATCCATTTTCTGAATGGGTAACGGTGTACAAGCCATTCTGAACCGGTGCAAATATTTTATCGGTTGCACCCGATATTGCTACACCATTAAGATACCATTGGTTACCGGAGTCCAGACTTGAAACGAGTATATTGTCTGAATTTTTTGAAATGGATGGAACGGGAACAGGAATTACATATACGAAGATGCCTGAATCAGAGGAAGTAGTTATCCCGTTGGAACTGGTCTTAACGGAATATAAACCACTTGCTACCGGGTGCAATGAATTAGCCGTTTCTCCTGACATCAGAACACCATCCTTGTACCATTGATTATTGGATTCGGCAGTTGAGTTCAGTACGAATGAACTGTTTTTACAGATACCCGTGGATCCAGTAAAAACAATCTCGGGCATAAACAGAAATCCGGAAATTGTTCCGGTGCCTGAGGCAGAAGTGACGGTTATTTCTCCGGATGCCCCACCATCTACTACTGCGTCGATTTCACTGGCGGAAACAACCTGGAAAGAGCTGGCGGGAACACCACCAAAATAAACAGACGTCGTTCCTGTAAAACGTTTACCAGTAATCACGATGGTCTTTCCTTTTAAACCCAGCGTATCGGATATCGAACTGATCAAAGGTGCGCCGATATTATTTCTTAATACAGTAACCGTATTCAATAAAACATTAACGGCAATCAGATCGGGTCTTCCATC
>DATHPV010000631.1:0-6927 GCA_035483495.1 Puia sp. | reverse complement strand
GAGATCTGCCGCAAGATGGGAGTCAGCGAAGCCACGTTTTACAACTGGAAGAAAAAGTATGGAGGTCTGGGAGTTTCTGAACTTCGGGAGCTTCGACAGTTAAAGGACGAGAACGCGAGGCTGAAGCAGATGGTAGCGGACCTAAGTCTTGATAAGCAAATGCTGCAGGATGTAATTAAAAAAAAACTTTAAAACCTCGCCAGAAGAAGCAGCTTGCTTTTCATTTGCAGGATCAGTATAAGATTTCTGTAAGGCGAAGTTGTGAAGTGATGATGATCCATCATTCGGTTTATTATTATCATGCACGTCGACGACAAGACAAACCGCTGCGTGAACGCATGAGAGAGATTGCTGAGACCAGGGTAAGGTATGGGCACTGGCGGATACATACGCTGCTCAGACGCGAAGGATGGAAAGACAATCATAAACGCACGTACAGAGTGTATAAGGAAGAAGGTTTAAACCTGAGAAGTAAAAGACCCAGACGAAACAAAGCTGCAGCACACCGGATGGAAAGGCCCGATAACACTGGATTATACGAGTGTTGTTCCATGGATTTTGTATCCGATGCGCTATTTAACGGGAAAAAATTCAGGGCCTTAACTTTAGTGGATAATTATAGTCGGGAGTGCCTGGCGATTTACGCAGGACAGTCACTGAGAGGAAAAGATGTAGTAAATGTTTTAGAACGAATAAAAAGGGAGAGAAAAATCGTACCGAAAAGAATACAAACAGATAACGGAAGTGAATTTATTTCAAAAGAAATGGATCGTTGGGCATATGATAATAAAGTGACGATGGATTATTCCAGACCAGGAAAACCAACTGATAATCCATTCGTAGAATCTTTCAACGGAAGCTTTCGTGACGAATGCTTAAATGCACACTGGTTCTTATCTTTGGAAGACGCAATAGAAAAGATAGAGGCCTGGAGAATTGAATACAATCAGTACAGGCCGCATAGTTCTCTGAATGATTTAACACCGGTAGAATTTATTGAGCAGTTGCGGAAAGAGAAAGAAATAAAGAAGGCCCTGCCGGGGGCGCCTTCATCTGATCCGATGATATTTGCAGGGACAAAACAACACGCGGCTGCATCAGAAAAATCATCCGATCAGCTGAAGGTCAGAAAGCTTTTTAAGGCTCCGAAATTCTAATTCATCCTGCTTCGGAATACGGGGGGACTTCAAAGGCTCCGAAATTCTAATTCATCCTGCTTCGGAATACGGGGGGACTTCACCTAAAATAAACTCCGATTAAGAATGGCCCGGATTTAAGGAGAGCTTACACTATCACTAACCTTGTTCTATACAGGGGATCGACAATTTTTGGAAAACCTTGTACAGATTTGATATTTAGGAATGTCGGATATCCGGACGCAATGCTGTTGAAAGGCCATAGATGTTGAATTGGGCCATTTCTAATCTATTTGGTAATCAAGTATGAGTTTTTTTATGATAATATTTGCGGTAACCTGATCTAATACATAATTGGAAAATGAATTTGTGTTTCTGGGTTTAGAAAGATAGCTGACATTTGCATCCTGAATAGTAACAATATATTGTTCTATTTTACTGCTAGTAAACGGTATCCATGGTTTGCCCATATTTACAGAAACCAGAACGCGGGGATTTAAACCGCTGTATTTTGCATCGGGAGAATAAGAATCCGGGCAGTCGGGCTTAATGGTGCTTTGTTTAAATTCTCGACATGAAGGGCAATAAACTAAGGTATCCTGTTCCGGTTCTCCATTTATCATTCTGCCGAGCTGTACACAAATGAGCAGAAAACAACCCTGATTATTTCTTGCGATCGAATCATTTGGAAATAAATATTTTGGAAGCGTAGGCAAATCTGCGAATCGAATTAATTTTTGTATATCATTACGTGTTTCCTTCAGTTCGAAGATTTTGGTATTTGAAATAGATAGATTTTCATCCCTGGAAATATCGAAGGCCGTAGTTTTTGAAACATGCAATAGTCGGACAGCTACAATAAGATCTTTGCCCAGCATAACATGTGCGTTTTTGTCCCCGTAATTAATTTGTGGGGCGATATTAAATGTCTTTGTAATCAGACTGTCCAGCGAAATTTTCATACTGTCATTGATATTCTTACTAAAAGTAAAATTCAATCCCTTGGCAACAACGGCAGCAATCACATAATCTTTGCGGCCCTCTGAAAATGACATTTTTTCATATCGGTTACATGTCCAAACTTCTAAATTGGATAAACTCACATTTTCAATATGTGAATTCGATATTCCCATATTCAATGAGAGTATTTTTTTAATAGAAGCAGTCACTCCAATTTTTAAGGATACTGTATCTGCTGAGTGAAGGCTATCAAGACTTCTTGACTTAGTTACATTATAGGAGCTTATTCCAGATTCAGAGAAAAGATTCTGATTGAATACTTTCCCGATGACTTCCGAATCGCTGATCGGCAGATCCAGTGTTAAATAATCACCGATAAGTTGTTGTCCTTGTGAAAAATAAACAAGGAGCATGAAAAAACTGAAAGTAATAGATTTTTTCATTGTTAGGGGTTATTTAAATAATGAGAATTATGACTTCTTATATTTTATCATTCGATACTTGTTGAGCGATGGATTTGTTCTTTAGAAAAACATGTCTTTTCAAATTTTTGGACATATTTATTAAATCTACGACTTCGTATTTGAATTCCGGGAAGTTCTAAAGGTAAAGGATCAAGGTAGGAATATTTTCAAATTCAAAACGTCGTTATTACACGGTATTTAACATCGTGTTTTGACGGTATATTAAAATCACCGGTGATCAAACGTGGTATAGGATTTGGCTTGGGAGCTAAAATAATGTGGAGGAAAGTCAGATAGTTGAGACAAACGCGGGGCTGCAATTGGAAGACATAATCTTGCAACCTGTATTATAATCGAAAATTAATAATCATGTAAGGGTTTTTATGTAGATGAAATTAAATCATCTAAGGGTTTACATATAGACATACTTGAATTCACAAAGTATTTTTACTTATTTTTTATTATTGCAAAAAAATAAAATTGAATATTAAAAAAAATAAATTCAACTTAGTCGGGTAATACAAGAACAAGTCTCGTGTGAATGCGTATTAGTCTGAGAGCAATTAGTTGCTCCGTATCTACTAATCGTCATTTCCTGCAAATAGGTAACACGTTTTTCTAATTCGTTATCCCCTGATTTTTAGGTACCCTTTTTTCGCGACTATACTGTGGAATCATGTCTTCTACCGTAAGAGTTTATTACAATGATTTTGATTAAAGATTGCGACAAATTTTGATGTTTTCAAAGCAGATGACCTAATTATTAAGTGAAAATGAAAATGACTAAAAAACAGGAAAGCTCGAATTACTATGGCCCTGATTTAAGCGGGCTTATAATTCAAAGAGATGAAAACGGAAACATGAATTATTGCCTTCTAGATTCCATGAACACACGCGTCGATTGATCACGTTTATGCAGCCGAATATGGACAATCGGGGTGCTAAATCTTTAAGAACCTATGACTCTTTCACTACTAAGACTCTGTCGGGTTATAATTTTTAGTTATCTAGTATTCATGTTTGCCGGTGAAGCCGTCGCGCAGATCCCAGTCAGTTCTATTAAAATCACGAGTGCACCGACAAGTTTTGACAAAAAAGATTCGCTGGTCGTAGTTGTACCAGGTGGCACCGAACTGAACTTTGTGTCCTACTTGAAGCTCGACAGGAACAAGTCCTTTGTGGAATTTGAAACAAGTCAATATCATAGAGACGATAAACTACGTGCTAAATATCCATATAACTATGATGATTTTTATGGTTCGCATCAACTGCTACCATCTGCGACAAAACAAAGTCCCAGAACGAACTTTTTTGATATCCCCGATGAGAATATTCTTCGGATAAATGACACAACCTACAAAGTCTACTTTGCCTTCCATGAAGGATTTATTCGGAAAGACGCGGAAATTCAGGTAACCTATTTCAAGGCGAACGGGAAAAAAGGTCATTTCAGAAAATCCTATATGGAAAAGGATGCAGATTTTCTTGAACCCGCCAGCCGGTACATGATCATTATCGGCACATCAGGTCCTGACGACCGTCAATTATTCGACCTGTATGACGGCGAATATAGGATTCACCCGAATAATACACCTAAGACTGATTCGTTATACCGGATCCTGGATAGTGCAACGGAGAATGTCCTATGGGGGCGTCTTCACTTTTTCCCCTCGCTACAGGAATTCAAAGATATTTATGCAACTGATCTGAAAATTAAATATGATAAACTCAATAGTACAAAGAAGCAACAAAACACGGATATCTCCATGATGGCTAAGCGGATGTTTAATGTCTTTCGCAATAACGCGGTTCTGCCAGCACTTCAACAATCTCTTACTTTACAGCAAACAGTCAACCAGAATAAAACGGGATTGTCCAGAGACAGTCTGACCGATCTTTTTAATACTATCAGTAATCTGGCTACCGGAAGTGACGATTTTTACAAAAACGTATGCAGCGGAAATCAGTCTCTGAATGTAGTGTTTACCACAGGCAGCAGTGATGCGAATGCCGAAATGATAGCCTCTGTTAATAGCCTGAACAGACTGATCGAATATGCAGATAGTTACGCGCTAAATCTTCCGGTAGGCGCCGCTTTGAAAACCTCTATCAAAACATTTCATGATAGCGCCGAAGCATGGACTGTGACTCTGACCAATAACATTAAAGCGAACAAAGAGATCAAGTCTGACGACCAGAAAATAACGAAGTCAATAAATGAAAGTGATAAATTATCCCATGTTACACTAACTGCCGCGAGTTCGTTCACCCAGGATATTCTTATACGCGGAAAGTTGAGTATCGCTCCCGATTTTGGAGTAGTCGCCTACGGATTTCTTCAAGGAAAAAATAATGCCAATTTCACAAGTGTGACGCCTTACCTTGGTGCTCAGATTAATTTCCGGCCCTTCGATCAGTCGGTGCCTTTTGGTTCTCTGCCGAAATCCCGGCGAGGACTGCTAAACCCGATCCGGTTTTCGGGAATGATAGGCATTACCTTTGTCTCTGTGAGCGAGCCTGGGAAGCGCGAGAATTTTTTCTCAGGGACAAATCTTCTTCTCGGACTGGGTTATCGTTTGTGCACGGAGGTACGCGTGGTTGGCGGAGCTATGCTCTTTCGCAAATACAACAGCGATTTTGCGTCGTCCCAGACTTCAACGGCGGCTACATTTTACGCAGGCGTTTCGATCGATCTCAACCTGAAGGATCTTTTTAATAACGTGTTTGGTGTCTTCACCGGAAAATAGAAATTGACATGAGCGTTAGAAATACATTATTGTTTTTCATTGTCTGCTTGGTTTTCGGATGTTATAAAGAGTCTGATTACAATTCGTCTGCACGGCATCTGGGAAATCTTTTTTCTGTGAGTACTTCGATGGATTCTATACCGGCGGATGGTATGAGTAGGATGTACGTGTATGTGAACGGTTTGCCGGATAGCATTTCAGCTATAGACAATAATATTTCTTTGCAAACTGATTTTGGAACTTTTGTATCGGGCACGGCCCAGACAATTACTGTGCAATCAAGCCTTGTGTATGACAGTGTCGTAAATACGCTAAAACGACAGGCGATGGCAGTCCTCGTTTCATCGACGACTGTAGATTCTGCACACATCATCGTATTAGTAAAGGGTGTTACCAAGACTGCTACTGTGTTTTTTTATCGCGCGTTGCCCGACCGTATCAAAATGATTCCTTCTGCGATTTACGCCAAGGCCTCATATATACCGGCCGCAACAATTGAAGTAGATCTGATCCGGGACACCGGGCTAGTATCTCTGAACACACCTGTGATCCTCACAGCTGTGGATACTTCTGGGAACGCCGTTGGTGCGTTTCAGTTGTTCTCGAATCTCTCTGACTCGAACGGCAAAACCAATTTTATCTACGTACAGGCAGATACTTCGTTTACTGGGCCAATTCATTTCACCGCATCGGCTGCTGCGCCAAGTGGCGGTTCGATTAATTCTTCATTTGATCTAAACATTTACAAATAAATTATAAGTCATGAATTTAAATCCAAAAGATGCCATTAACAAGATCCTCGAAGTCCTTTATCAGCAGTTAGAAGGCAAAAAATTTACCGAAAAAGAAATTAATTCCATCACTATCCAATTTAAATACAAAATTGAACGACCTGAGAAAATTTCTCGTGGAAATACTACACAATTGATTGACGAGCCAATTGGAGATGAAAAAGAAGACGAACCGGATTCATTATGCTTACGTTGCGACAAGCATGGTTGCCATAATTGTTAAGCCACAAATCAAGCATGATTGAAATTGTTTCTGAAGTCAGATCTTCAATGCAGTATTTGAAATCTGTTTTTGGTTTATTAATGGATAGGTAATAAAGCCATCCTAATAGGAGACAGTAACGCATTCCGACAGTGAAAGTATTTGGGTATATATGGATGACAACGGATCTAAGAAATAGTTACTAATTCGTTACTAAAAAATAAGGGAGAAGACAGGCGAAATCACACCGGCTGGTGAACTCACCGGAAGTTTTTGGATAAAACTTTGAAAACTCTAATCGCGAATAACCGTGAAAAATAGGTGGTTACAAAGTTCAAATTTAATATCAGGATGCTGAATCCGAAATTATCTTTTTAATTGAAAAAACATCCTGATGATGGTCCCAGCCTCTGAATTCATAATTAATTATCTCTGCTTTATCATTAAAAACCCGCTGGCACAATGATTCCACGAATCCTTTAAGACTTATTGATATGCCGAATGAGGGGTCGTAGCGATAAGGGAAAAAATAGAAACCCCCATTTTCCAATACTTTAATCTTCGCCTGCTGTCTCGTCATTGGAGCATTACCTTTTTTCCAATATGCCTCAAAATTATCTATTGAAT
>DATHPV010000630.1:0-3500 GCA_035483495.1 Puia sp. | reverse complement strand
CAATATCTTATTTCCATTTGCCAACATCTTTGATTTGGAAAAGGCTTTAGATGCATCCCACCTTTGCCCTATCAATTCCTTCAGTACCACATGCAACATCCATTTTCTTTTAAAAACATTTTCCCCGATATCGCTGCATGGATATTGATTACCTTATTTGTGTATGCAGCGAGCAGTAAAATTGCTGACTTCCAAAAATTCAGCATCCAACTCGGACAATCACCGTTATTGACATCAATGCGCCACCTGGTCGCTTGGATCATTCCAACTATAGAATTTATTATCGCGCTGATGCTTGCCTTTTCAAAAACAAGATTGAAAGCTTTTTACGCCTCGTATACTTTGATGGTCGTGTTCACGCTGTATATCATTGCGATCACCAGGTTCAGCGATTATGTTCCCTGTTCCTGTGGTGGCATTTTGCAGCACATGACCTGGAATCAACACCTGATCTTCAACCTGTTTATTTTAGCAATCACTTTAGCAGGGATCATTCTATCCAACAACAAACAAGATATTTTTATTGCAATAAAATCAGGAGAAACCGAAAACCTGTAAACAGAGTAGGTATCTTTTTTTCAATTTCTAAAACATTACGATTATGAAAAAATTAAAAATCATGGCAACCGTTCTTGCTTTTTCGGTTGCTATCTTCGGAGCTTTTGCTTTCAACAGCAGAGAGCATGCAAAAAAATTTAACCAGGAAGTCTATGAAAAAAGTCCGACAACCCATTTATGTACGATCGACGAAGGCTCAACCAATTGCAGCACGAACATGACGTTAACGCCGTGTCAACTGGGAACTACACCGCTATTCGATAATTCATGTAACGCTTTATACCGGCAACCATAATTGATATGTAAAACCGGTAAGATCCATTGCCGGTTTTTTCACTATGAAAAAGATAAAGATCATTACCGGTTGTACGCTCGTAAGCGTAGGTATTATTTTCGCGCTGGAGCTATTGCAGGTACTTAATGAGCATGATAACGGATTCAAAAGAATTTTCAATCAAAAGGCGCTTGAATTAATTACATCGTTTCCACTTAATAGCGGGGGTTATTATTTTGCGGGCACATCTTCGAATCATGTTTATCTCGCCAACAGTTTTTATAAACAGGCGCTAGTTGAAACGGATTATGCGATCACGCATCTTGCTTATTTGCAAATACGGGTAAAATTGCCGGAAAAACTATTTCTCCCCTACGAAAGGACACTGATTGACTCCAATGATATTTTTATCACGGAAGGAATTTCTCCGGTCATGATCAGGCAATCCCTATATGGAGATAGCGACGGGGTTACACTTCCTGTCAAATCACATTTTAACCTGATGGTCCCGCTTTCCAAAACTTCATTTATTGTCAGACGTTACGATTCCGTATTGCAACAAAATATTTTGGAAAAAATAAAAATGGCTGATTTTGCAGCAATAGAAAAACGCTTTGTGCTCAGCCGCGAAGGAAATGGGTTTTTTAGTACAGACGGATCGCTCTTGTTTGACCAATATTCCGGAATGATCTGTTATGTATACCGGTACCGGAATGAAATAGATTTTTTGGATCCGGATCTTGATCTTATTTATACCAGTCGTTCAATTGACACGATAAAAACCCCGGAGCTCGGCCTGGAAAAAATCAACAGCGAAGGCATGATCACTTTTTCTGTGCCGCCAAAATATGTAAATAAATTCGCTGCCTTGTCGAATAAATATTTACTGATCGAATCGGGATTAAAAGCATCGAATGAAAACGCACATGTGTTCGCTCATGAATTCATTATGGATCTGTATGACAATCGCACCGGGCAATACCTGTATAGTTTTTATATTTCTTCTTTCCATGATGAAAAAATTCAAAACTTTGTTTTGAGTGATTCAACGATCCTGGTACTCTATGAAAATTATCTCTGTGCTTACCGGATAAAATGACGGGTCATTCTTTTTTATCCCTTATCACGATCACCTGCATTTCTTTTTCTGATAAAATCAGATCAAGTCCGTATTGATGAAGCATATTCCTTACCGCATTCATGTCATGTAAAACCACGTCCGCTTTCAAATCAATATTAAAAGAAAAGCCTGTGGAATCAACTAAGGGAATGATCGTCGCGCCATCGGCCCAAATCAATCCCAATAATTCATCTGCCGGTTCATTCTGTAAAGAGAGTCCTACTGCTGAAACTTTTTCATCGGGATTTCCCCCTTTTGTTTGTAATAATCTAGGTGCCCCTGAATCAGCCATTAATTTCCAACAAGGCATTTTTCTTGTTTCTATTTTCACCTCGTAACCAAAGAAATTTTCCAGATCGCGTTGCATGATCAACTGCATTTTTTCAACAGTCGCTGTTTCACGGGGGACAGTAAGACTATAGCAATATACATTTTCGCCCGTTGCTGCATTAAAATGTAAAAAATTCATTGAATCTTTTGTTTCCAGGACAAGTCTTGGATACATAATCCCGTTTCTTGAATCTCCCGGAGAGATAATGATGTCTCCCCCAATATAAGCGGTCATATACAAATGCACAAGTGGGGCTCCTAAATAATCGAAACGTCCATGCAATACCTTAGTTACATAGTCATCTAGATATCGCAATTTAACCGGTATTGACGGATCCCATTTGCTGATCAAAGAACGATACACGTATCCTGTATCGCTACCACCATTATTGTTTGTAAGAAAAGGCAGATCTCCATTATACCCTTCTCTTGCCGATATGGCTTTTGCGCTGTAATCATAAAATGCAAAGTCTCTTCCATCAATGAATGATGCAATTTTAGCAGAGTCAAATTCTGTCGTGATCGCTTTAACGATCCCTTTTTTGTTGATCCATACCAGCGTAGGTACCCCTTCCGGAACAAATCTTTTAAACAGGCTGCTGTCAAATACCACAGGAACGATCAGGTCTTTTTGTAACCGGAAATTTGCATACACCTTTTTTATAGTCCTGTCATCTTTTCCTATAGAAATGATTTGCAGTTGAGATGAAAATATTTTCTGCATCCTGCTCAATTCCGGCATCGAAGAAAAACAAGCCGCGCAATGACTGGTAAAAAAATCAAAAATCAGATATTTATCGGACAAATCTTTTATATCCGCTCTTGTTTTATCGAAATGCTGTATATTTTTCAGCAGGAAATAAGGACAGGCTTTGCCCACTTCCGGATAACCTCTATAGGGATGCGGAGCGTGCGCGTATAAATAATTTAATAGCAAAATAATGCCCGTTAATGAAATAATTTTTTTCATACTGTTACATTTAAATGGTGTCTGTTATTTACTCTTCAATATCCCGGATTCTGTGTAGTGTTCGGGTCATTTTGAATCTGCACCTGTGGAATGGGATATAAGGAATCGGTGGGTTGCCAGCCTGATTTTTCAACAGATAATTCGGTGTTTATTGTTCCAGTTCTTTTCAGATCAAACCACCGGTGCCCCCATTCAGCAAAAAATTCCTCTTGTCTTTCGTGCATGATCGCGATGCCCATCGAATGCAT
>DATHPV010000629.1:0-7214 GCA_035483495.1 Puia sp. | reverse complement strand
AATCCCGGGTTATAACCAACGATATCCATTCGCCTTTCTGAACAACTGTCTTCAATTAAAGTAAAATGAATGGAGTCTGCTCCAACAAAAGTCAAATTATATTTACCCCAGTAATCTTTACCACAAACATCTTTAATATTTTTAATGGAAAAAACAGGATCTTTAAAAAGATAAGTTCCCCTTTCGCCGATTGAACCGTCTGGCAATGTAACGGTATACGAATTATCTGCTTTAAGGTCTACATATTCGCCAACACTGGTACCGTTGCCGTCATATATTGTCCACTTTCCTACCAGGCTGTATTTAGGCGAAGTAAAAGCTACAACAGTCACACACACAAACAGAACTAAAAAGCATGATTTTAAATTTAATTTTACAAATTTATTTTTCATGATTGTTTTTTTTAGAGCTGAAATAAATTGATTTCGTTTTTAAATCTTGCCAACAGCATTTTATAATGTAAAAGTAAAAAACCTCCTTATTTGTAAAGAGGTTTTTTATTTGGTTAAAAGTTATTTCGCTAAACGGTACCAACGAATAGTTGGCGGACTGTCAACGCCAGCATCCGTCATTACTTTTTTCAATTCGGGGGAACTTATTCTGGCTTTTGCTTTCGCCATATCGGTAACCGCGAATATGATATATATCATATTGGAATCAACCAGGCTGCGTGCCAACAGGCGATCAACCATTCCATTGGCGGCTCGTGCGGAAGCTCCTTCAGCGTCGAAGGCTTTTAACCACGCTGAATAATCTTTTACGTGGTGAGATACAGATACACGATCGTTGGACTCCGTAGCGGAATCGTTATTACGGACTACAACCGCATAAGAAAATCCCGGTGCACTTTCCACACCTGCCTTTTTCATCGCATCTTTCAGGTTCGGCAGCTTGGAAAAGGTTTCTGCTTTTGCCAGATCTTCCATTTTATCTATCACATATACAACGTTGGAATCCTTAAGGTCTCGTCCGATCAACCAATGCGTGATTCCATAGGCTTTACGCACTGAATCATGACTAAGATATGCCTCCTGCCATTTTCCAAAATCTTTCACTTTGTGCTGGATCGTAAGGACGTTGAACGGAACAAACGCAGGTTTTACGACAGCTGTTGTGTCGGCGGCGACAACTGCTGTGGTGTCGGCAGCTTTCGTGTCTTCTTTAGCAGGTCCGCTACCGCAGGAAGCGAATAAGACAATCATGCAAATGGCAATAAGGCCAGGCAATCTTTTCATTTTTTTTTGTTTAGATGATTAGAAATTTCGTTTTCAGGAGAGCAAAGATGAAACAGTTAAATCGCGAGGTAGGATTACCCTAGAAAGCTAACGAATAATTTGACTGGAGCAAAATTTGTTGAAAATGAGAGCCGGTTATATATCCGGAAATCCTGATAGCCATAACTATTTGTCAACTTATTAGATAAGCGTACCGGGATTGGCTACATTCGAACCTCTGGTTTCAACCATCGGTTCTTACAAAAGCATAAATTTCATGTAATGAAAAACAGGAGAGAATTCATACAACTTTCTTCAATGGGCTTTTTATGTCCTGTGATTTCCTCCTTAGACCCAAGAGGTTTAATAGAGTATGAAAGTAAAAAAGGTGTTGTATGTCAACCAGGAGATGGAGAAACTTATTTTGTGAGGGAAAATACACCGATAACAATTCAGGTTTCCAAAACGAAAGATTCCGTTGAAACAATTTCAATTTGTACAGAAGAAATTCAACCAGGAAATAAAATACCTGTTCACAAACATCTCAACGAAGAAGAGTTTTTTATATTTCTTAAGGGCAGTGGAACCATAGAAATTGACGGAGTGGAATTTCCCGTTAAGCCAGGAACCACCGGACTGGTTCCCCGCGCTACCTGGCACAGTATAAATAACAATAGCGCTGAAACTCTGATTTTTACTTTTGGATATTCGCCTGCGGGTTTTGAAGATTTCTTCAGGAAGATTGGAACACCTAAGGGAATGGCATTCAAAGCAAAGACAACCGGAGAAATTTTATTGATTGCTGAAAAATATGGGATGGTTTACAAATGATAACTTCTCATCTACCCCGGATTAGTACTCTGTTTTCCCTCTCGATATTTGACTTTGTTGCAGTGATTATTTTAAGTATTTCAAAGTTGGAAATATTCCCCGGCAGATATACTATTTCTGAAGCTTTTACGGTTTCCACCTTAAGAATATAAAGCGAATCTATTCTGAAGTTGGTAGTGTCTTTAATAATTTCATTGTCTAACATAAAAAGAGCTGTAGAGCCTGAGGGGATATGGTTGATTCTTTTAATGTCTCCAACTGTTAGTAAATCGAGTCTTTCCGTTTCTTTTATTTTGATATAAACCTTTCCGTTGGGCGAGGCTGAATCTGTGTTCTTTACCACGTTAATACTTTCTATTTTTTCAGGATCAAATATTTCCAAACGCTGAACCCTTACCGAATCAATATAATATTGCGGTTCTTCTTTATTCAGAGGAGAAATGGTTGGTTTAGTCAGGGGGGAAATGGTTTGCGAAAAAGCAGGCAAATTGAAAAATAAGATAAGTATTAAGAGTAAATACCTCATATCTATTCGTGTCGTTTCGTAATTTAAACTTTTTTGGTTGTTCGCTGAAATTTCGCTGCACCGGGATTTGCTTCTGCATTTTTGAGAATGATTAATATGTTAATTCAAGTATGTATATTCAGCCTTTAATAAATAACGACTGCTCAGCTATATGATTCAATCCACTGCTTATCCCGATTCTAAACCCCATTACCAGATACTTGACGGATTACGTGGCGTAGCTTCCGTACTGGTTATCATTTTTCATGTATTCGAAACATTTACAGGTGGCAATAAATTTATCCAGATTATTAACCACGGCTACCTTGCAGTAGATTTCTTCTTTTTATTGTCGGGGTTTGTTGTGGCCTATGCATATGACGACCGTTGGGGCAAACTAACACAGTGGGATTTTTACAAGCGCAGGCTGATACGTTTACAACCTATGGTAGTATTCGGTTCTATTATAGGCGCATTATTTTTTTACTTTTCCGCGAGTCCGATTGTATTTCCGTTGATTGCCGGTACACCGATTTGGAAGGTCCTGATGATAATGCTCATTGGTGCTACGCTGATACCCATTCCTATATCTATGGACATTCGTGGCTGGCAGGAAATGCATCCGCTCAACGGACCCGCATGGTCGTTATTTTTTGAATACATCGCCAATATATTGTACGCTGTTCTGGTGCGTCGTTTTTCCAAATTGTTGCTATCCATTTTTGTTTCCCTGGCAGCTTGTATGATGATCAGTTATCTTCTATTAGGACCTAACGGGGATCTTATCGGCGGTTGGTCGCTAAATTCAGAACAACTGTTTATTGGATTTACGCGATTGTTATATCCTTTTTTTGCGGGTGTACTTCTTTCAAGAATTGGTAAACTCATTCGGGTGAAAAATGCTTTTTGGTGGTCCAGTCTTCTCATCGTCATCGCACTCTGTATTCCCCGCATTGGCGACGAACACCATGTGTGGATGAATGGTATCTACGACGCTGTTGCAGTAATTATAATTTTCCCCATCATCGTATCAATCGGTGCAGGAGGCAGTTTTCACAGCAAAAGATCATCGGGAATAAGCAAATTTCTTGGTGACATTTCTTACCCGCTCTATATTACTCATTACCCGCTTATATATGTTTTCACGGCCTGGGTAGTTGATAATAGAGTACCACTTGGACCAAAAGGACTGTTGGTTGGATTGCTGCTTGTAGTATCAAGCATCGCGATCGCTTACGGAAGTTTGAAATTGTATGACGAACCCGTACGCGCCTGGCTGACTAAAAAGTTTTTGATAAAGAAAGCATGAGCTATAGAAACCTCTCTTATCACTTTTTAAAAAGCCCGTTCTTTTGGGTCATTATTCGGCATAGTACCAGGGTATCCCGGCTAATCCTTCTTTTAGATTAATTGAAACGGTTTGCCCGGTATTTGTTGCATTATACTGGTTTGCCGGAACCCGTATATCTTCAGTTTCTCGATTTGGCCCCAATGGTTCAACTCTTAAATAGTGTATCAAATAATTTCGTCCATGACTGGTTGGAGCGATATGTAAAAAATGGTAATTTTAAAAAACCCTTACATGAGAAAATTCTTATTTTCTTTCTCGTTTTTGCTTTTCATTATTTCCTGCACATCGAAATACAAATATTGGGATATTTCTAAATTTAGTATGAAGCCGACGGCGTTAAAAGATGGGGAAGAAATTAAACTTCTGTATTCCAGCAGAGGTCCGGACTACAATGAAAACCTGAGTTATTTCTATCACCTGGTAGTCGTATCACAAAAGACGGGGGATACCGTTAATTTACTGACGTTCGCGAATAATTTGACAGGCAATGATGACGGAAATAAAATCTTTAATTTTCTGAGTCTGGATAATCCTGCAACAGCATCGTTTTTATTAATATACGAAAAGGAAAACCATCTAGATACGACTGGCAATATTGCAATTAGAAAAATATCAAAAGTTGCAAGAGACCCACAATTTGATAATATAGCGGACAACAAATATCCTACTGTGATAGGCATGTATGGAACAATAACAAATCCACACCCATAAAAAAATCAGATCGAGCCATCCAGTATATTTTCCGTTATCTCTACTCCATCATCTGAGAAATGAACGGTTCTGATATAATTGCCGTCTTTAATTTTGACGAACAGTTCCTGTTTTTCAAGATTAGTTATTTCTGTCACAACCATTATTTTACAACCCGGAAATCTTCTTGACAAAACGGATTTCCGACCCTTATCCAAATCTTCAGACGTGTAATATTTTGTACAACCTTCAAAATTACCATTGAGCTTATAGTAAACCCTGGCAGATAAGTCACCTTCATTATACAAGGCGACTAAACCATTTTTTTCCAGATACCAGCTTACCTCGGTCGTTGGGGAGAAATGTTTCAGGAGATGTCTTGCAGCAGAAGCGTTCACTTCGTTCAACATCAGTTTTTGTGAACCGTTTGTTTCCCATTGCTGCTGTCCAAGAACGTAAATACTCAGAAATAAGAGGAAAAAAGGGAGAAATAGCAATCCTTTCGCCGGAAAATGGCGATTATATATGGCAGGCTTCATGGCTAATCGTATTAATTAATGATAAGTTAACATTAAATTAATGATTAAGTCATATTGAATCCGGTTTAAGTTATGAACACACAAGGTGAAAACACAGACTAGCTGCATGAAAATCGGATAGCTACCCTGTCAATAATTAACCGGGCTTTAACCAATGTCCACAACTAATTCTGGATAAGTGTGCCTGAAACCGTTGTTGTTTCAGTAAAATTTGTAATGGTGCATTCAGAAAATGTAGCATGCAACTTGCCATTTACGATGGTCACATGAACGCCATCGCCCACTTTTCCGGTAGCTATAAAAGAAACATTTGAGGTCGCCGGACTAATCGATATGGAGACATAGGGACTTGTCTTGGCGCTATCGGTTACATTTTCAACTACGGTGTATGATGAATTTGCCGAGGGGGCTGAATTAAATACCAGAAAAATAAGATTTCCCAGTGTGTCTTTACTATTCAAAATGGGAAAACTGGTTGAATCATACTGCGTGAGAACACCTACGTATGTGATACCGTCATAGGTCCAATTGCTGGAAGCAGGAGGGGTTGTATTCGTATTACTTTTACTGCAACTGTTAAATATAACAAGGGCAAAAAAAAGAGATACGATGAAAAGCAGTTTTTTCATAATAAATATATTCAGATGTATTGATTAAAGCATTCTAAAGTTAACAATAATATCAGCTCAATATTCTTTGTCCAGGCGGGATCAGTATAGATTAAATAAAGACAAAGCCTGCGGATAAATAAAACTCGCCTAAGTTAAATTCTTCCTGCTGGCTCCGGCAATAATAAAAGCAATTCCACTGTAGGCAAGTGCTAAAAATGCGCTGGCAATCTGATCTCCCTGATCAACAGGAGAAGAAGTGATCACGTCGGGAATGTGTAAAATGATAAACCAAATAAAAATCATAAGGCCCAAAAGAGCAGCCATTAATCCGGATTTGATTTTCCAAATAATTGCTATACCTGACCCAAGTAACGCTATTCCTGCAAAATAAATCCAGAATAAATGGAAGGGTATCCACGAGGGGACCATGGAGGCTACATCCTTTCCGTACACAAAATGAAGAATACCGAAACTGATGATTGGTATGGCATACAAAATGGCACCGACAGGTATCAGTTCCGCCCAAACCTCACCAAAGTTTTTTTTATTCTTTGGAGAAAAACAGCCGGCAATTATCAATGCACCTCCGGCTAATGCTAATTCTTTTTCTGCGTTCTCCCATTCTGTCAAATGCCTGTAATTCGCGTTAGCCGAAAACATAAATGGAATAAAACAAAAACAAAATATCAAAAGCAGTACGATTCCAAGCAGAAAAGAAAATAACCTGGTTTGTATTTGCAAAACAATAAATATTCCAGCCAGAACAAGAAGGGCACCAGAAATAAAACTGATCATTTCATTCCCCGGTGTAAGGTATTGTGGAGGCAATAACATGTAGGGGAAAACCTTGTAATAAATTGTCAGAAGCCCCAGTACAGCTATTGATATACCGTAAAAAATCCGTCCAATGTTACAGAGACTCAATATTAATACTTAATGGTTTTCTTTACATGATTTTCCATTTGAAGGTACTACTGTTGGATTAGAAATATTATTCCGACTATCAACGAATGGTGTTATTTTTATTACACCAAACTCCCAAAAAATTATCATATGAAAAAGTATTTACTGCTTTCCATTTTATTAGTAGGCTCGATCGCTGCCATTAGTCAGACAACAGACAGTTTTACTGCCGACCTGGCTAAAGCCGACGGACTCATTAGAAATGGCGCTTATAAAAATGGATATAAATATCTGTTGAAGTTTGCTCTGACAAATCAGGGAGCCATCAATGTTACACCCAACACGAGTTACCTTATATTTTTTATGTATGATAACGCCAAACATCCGGTAGCTCATTTCCAGGCACATTTGATGACGCCCGATAGTGCGCTCATGAAAAAGTATACAGTAAAACCATTCGACCGCGCACAAATCGGTGTGGCCAGAGGAGCTCAGCTGGAATTCCGGACTCCCACAAAATTTATTACCGGTGATACCAAACCTGTGAAATTAGTAGCTGACCCACAGGCA
>DATHPV010000628.1:0-5391 GCA_035483495.1 Puia sp. | reverse complement strand
AAGCAGATCCTGAAAGCAAAAGTGAACGTTTAGACTTAAAGCGTAAGGCGTAAGGCATAAGGCGTAAGGCTGAAGGCATAAGGCACAACGCATTTTGCATTCCGCTTTAAGCCTTGAGCATTATGCCTTATGCCTATCCCGGTATTCTCGAAATATACTTCTCAATCTGTTTAATCTGATCCACGATCTGTGGTGTGGTGGGCTTCAGATTTTTTGCCTTCCTGAAAAATTCCTTTGATGCACGGAATTCTCTTTTAGTCATCATGATCGAACAAAGCTGCAAATAGGCAGCCGCCTGATTTTCCTTATCCGGAAGACCCTTGCTGAGTGCCTGGCGTATTAAACCTTCTGCTTTTCGAATATCATTTTTCTGCATTGCCAGCATGCCCATTTGCAAAAGGCTTGCACCTTCAGCTTCTTTCATAGGCATACCCAGATCCAACCCTTTACGCATATTTACTTCTGCTCCGTCAAAATCATTTTTCATCATGGCAATATTGCCCTTGAGGGTGTAATAAACAGAACGGATGGGCTTATATAGCAACTGTGGAAATTTGATGGTTGAGAGCACTTTCTCTGCACCTTCAAGATTGCCTGATTCCATATGCTCCTGAATAAGTCGGAGGGGGCCGAAAAAGAAATGCCCGAAGATGAGAATAACACCGATCAGGTAGGGCAAAAAAGCAGGCCAGAAACTGCTGTAAATATTGGTGAGAATACCTATTGCGATCAGGGCCAGACCTATATATAAACGATACTTAATTACAATGCTGTAGAACTTCATAAACTGAATTAGGGCTGCAAAGATAACCTAGTTTCAGTGATCTGCGAAGCTTGCCCTGATTTGCTTTAAGCTTTATGCCTTAAGCAATCAGAATCTATCGTTGTTTACTTCAATCCAGTAACCATCCGGATCCTGCAAATAAATTTGCTGAACCCTGTCAGGACGAACAGCCATTTCGTGAGATGATCCACCGAAGTTTCCATATTTAACAGATTTTTGATCGAGGTGTTTCATAAAATCGGGCAGGGAAGCCACCGTAAACGCAAGGTGGATATTTACATCGTGAGGGATATCTTCTTTGGCGCCGCTGACCACATGGAGCTGCCCGTGTTCACCGATTCTGAACCATACATGTCTCTGGTCATGAAAAGGCTCTGGTATGGTATCCAGCATCATTACTTCTTTATAAAAATCGGCAGCGCGTTTTAAGTCAGTCACATACACGGTGAGATGATTAAACTGGGGTTTTGACTGGGCTCTGCTTTGCAGGGAAAAGAATAGAATGGATAAAAAACAGGAATATTTTAGCATTCGTTTCATGAGTGATGATTTGTACTATGAAGTTAAGAGTAAAGCTAATCTTGTTTCAGAAAATCTTACTTTTGCAACCTTCAATTGAAGTCGGTCCTGCATTATGCTGAGCAGGATGGATTTGAAACTGGTCCCGTAGTTCAACGGATAGAATAGGAGTTTCCTAAACTCTAGATCCAAGTTCGATTCTTGGCGGGACTACATCTTATTTAAAAAAGTACCGATTCTGCGGCAGCTAATAGTTTTTGTGCTAATACTGCAGGTTGCTCATCTTGTGGGCTTACTTAATGTTTATTAATTATAAGGGCTATTCAATTGAATAGCCCTTTTCCAAAAGAACATTATGAAATCAAAATATTTAATACTTACATTTTTCATAAGTTGTTGTCTTCTGAATAAAGAAGTTAATGGGCAGAACTCAAATGACAGTGTTTTGCTTAGTGGGCATTTTACGGATAAAGGATTTAAAGTTTTAGAAATTGTGAAATGCGGCATAAGAAGCCATTTAAATTTTGACCCTGATTTCGAAATAGCAGTTGACAATAAAAGAAAATTTAAACAGTTGCTTGATATAAAAGCACCAAGCTACTATAGAATTGGAGATTTATATGTAGGACATACAATTTTTTTGGAGCCGAAAGATACTGTAGTGATAACGCTAAATCCAGTTCAAGATTTCGCAGCTCGCATAAATAAGGGCGAATCGATTGCCAAACATTATAATATTACAGTTAAATCTAAATACCCAGGTAATATTATATTTTTTGATGAGTTAGATAAAATTATTGGAGTTACTGTTAAATATAAATTTCAAAACCCCTTAGTTTTTAAAGAAATATGCAAAACAGCTTATAACAAATCAATAAATCTATTAAATGATTTTAAAGACAGAAATATAATTTCCGTAAATTTTTACAAATACACTCTTGAAGATTTAAAAGCCAGACAAATATTATGGTTTTGTGAAATGCTTGGACAAAAAAGTAAAATAAATTTTAAAAGTTCATTAATTGACGAGTTTAAAGTAAATACATTTTCAGATTCTACTTTTTCAGTAGCCTCTGACAAATACGCAATTGCAAGTTTTGTTTACAATTATTATATAGCAAATAATTTCAACCCCGAAAATTTCTTTTCAAATCTAACAAATGAATTTACTACAATTTTGAAAAACTATACGGGCTTAGTTAGGGACAGATTAATGGGTTGGGAAATTGAAGACTATATAGGTAAGGATAATCCTTCTTTTGATTCATGTTATCAGGTGTTTTTACTAGAATGTAACAATAATCAAATTAGAAATGAGGTAGTAAACAAAGTTGATGCCTTTGTAAAACCGATAGAAAATTTGAACAAAATTTCGTTATCAGACTTACTAAATATTTCAAAATCAAAGGATGCAGCGGGTAAAAAGATTTCACTCTTTAGTGTTATTGATGATAGTGCATTAAATCTTATTGATTGTTGGGCAACATGGTGCATTCCTTGCCGTAATCAGATACCTTATGTTGATCAACTTAGAAAAAAATACGGCAGTAAAATGAATATTGTTTATATATCATTTGATAAAGATGAAATAAAATGGAAATCATTTGTAAAAAAGAATAATTTAAAAAATAATCAATTTATAATAGATAACGAATTTAGTTCGGAATTTTCTAAATACTTCGATATTCAAACTATTCCCAGGTATATATTAATTTCAAAAGGCGGTTTAAAAGTATTAAATGGAAAAATGCCATTACCTGCATTTCAAGAAGAGTTTGAAGCAGAACTAAAAAAATATTTGAATTAATAGCATGGCAAAATTTCCCTTTTATAAACAGGCAGATGCGATGGATTGTGGACCAACTTGTATAAGAATTTGCCAGCCATTTAGGGGGCTGGTACAATAAACACAATGCGATTCAGATTATCCATCTCGATAGCCTGGACGGAATTTCTATCGGGCTATTGCTTCATACCAACTGATCATGGTTGGAGAAATACACGACACTAGTGAACCGGCTTAATTTGTCCTAAGCCTCACGAACCTATTTACCAGAAAGGGTGTTCATGTTCAGGTAGGATTAGAAATTCCTTCGGACCAAATGGAGAAATATCTTTCCAATCCGACTGATAGCAGCATTTATCATTCGGACTTCTTTACCCATAAAAGGTTAGATAGCAGAGCCACTTTTGCTTGGGCTAATCTGATCCGAATTTATTTTACGAACAAATGCACTTTTTCACAATTGGTTAGCAAAGAATAGAGGAAAACTATTTAACCAAACGAACTCTGAATTATAAGCTAAATTCTTTTTTCAGACCGGCCAGTATTTCATTTGCTTTCTGAAGTAGTATTGTTTGTTGACCCAATTGACGTCTGCGTAGCCTTTTTATCATCTCACCCTGATTGACCAGGATATCAATTGAATTCTTATTGATATTCTTCAAATACATTTCATGAACTATCGGTCCATGCTTTCCGATATCCTCAAAAACCTTAAAATTAAACATCGGTATCGTTTGAGCAGATACTGTTTCAAATAATAATTTGTTTTCCCAGTCCTCCATCAGTTTTAATTTTTCAGATGTTGCATCATAACTGTTTAAGTCATTTACAATCGATTGATTAAAGAACCGAAGAGAACCAGTACTTTTTATTTGATCGTACGCACCGTTTATATTATCAAACTGAAAAGTAGACAACAAAGTAAGTACAGATCTGTAAAGGACTGAATCCCGAAACCTGTCACCCAAATGATTCAAATTTTCTTCCATTGAATCGATTCCTGTTATTTTTTCATTCGTGAATTTCATTAACTGATGAAGCGTGGAAGTATCAGTCGTGAAGTCTTCATAAAGTGATTTGGCATATATCCCGGCGCGATCTTTTTCTGAAAGATGTTCCCGGAGGTTTTCTGCCAGGAATCCCAGTGTCACAGCAAAAAATAACATGAGGAACTCGATCAGATATTCCTTGAAATGTTTCTTTTTATGTTTTAAATCCGGATGGTGATGTATTTCCATACTTTCCATATTTTTTTACTTCTGGAGATTGGACAGACGGCTCTGGTTCAAATGAATATAAAAGTTACAAATATTGAGCAAATCCAAAATGAGAAAATTCGAGCCGAAGTTACTCCGTCTGCTTTTCTATTGTAATATTTGAATAAAGTTGATCGAAGCTCTATAATTCTTATTTGACAAATCTTTTTTTGATAACGTCGAGTTGATTCTCTAAGGACTATTGTAAATTTGATGACAACTCCATTCATTTAATAAGTCAAATACCTCCGTCATGTTCAAGAAATACAATTGCTTATTTTATTTACTGTTCAGTTTTTCACTCCTCATGGTGCGGACTGGCTTTGCCCAATCGACAATGATCGCAAAAGGAGAAGTGGCGCCTGCCTTTACTGCCAAAGCCAGCCTGGCCGGCATTGAATTCGATTTTTCATTAAAAAACGCTCTTGCTAAAGGACCTGTTGTTGTCTATTTCTATCCTTCTGCCTATACCGGCGGATGTGATGCGGAAGCGCATGCCTTCGCTGAACTCAAAGATAAATTTACAGCTGCAGGAGCTACGATTATCGGTGTATCTGCTGACGATATTCAGCGGCTAAATGCATTTTCGTCCGATTCGCAATATTGTGCTGGTAAGTTTCCCGTTGCTTCAGACCCCGGAGGCGAAATTGCAGCAAAATATGGCCTGACAATGGGAGCTGCAAAGGCTGGAATTAAAGACCTGCGCGGCCAGGACCTCACACACGGCTTCATTCCACGAACCACTTTTGTTATTGATAAAGAAGGTAAAATTGTTGCGGTCTTTTCTTCAACAACCGACCATATTTCACCTACTGACCACGTTGAAAAGTCGTTGGCGATTGTAAAAGGATTATAATTCGTGGGTCCGGGTTCAAAATTTGAAACGAAAGCACTTATTGCTCACTCTGAACGAAGACTGGTCACCGGGTTTGCCATGGCTGCCTTTATTGCCTGGAAACTCACGGTAATCAATGCGATGGCAATAGTGAGCAAACCAGCTATTGCAAATACCAGCCAACTGATATTAATTCTGTAAGCAAAACTTT
>DATHPV010000627.1:0-11333 GCA_035483495.1 Puia sp. | reverse complement strand
GCGACCATGCAGGCCCGTAAGAGACTTCACTTGTTTCAATCCATTTTGCATATCTGTATCCGATATATTAAACCCCTTTTGATTCAAAATTGAAACAACCTCTGAAACGGTCACGATATTTTTCAACTGATACAAGCCAGGCAGGTCCAGGTGGTAATTTTTCTTGGTGTTATTATGAGTATCTGTCAATTGAACGAATAACAAATGGTTTTCATTTTTCCATTCTCCGGGAAATCTTCTCCGGCTTGCAAAGTAGATGGGAGCACTTCTTTCGTTCGCAATGGCTAAAAATAAATCCTTGGTTTCCTGCCGTTCTTCACCTATTACAACCGGTATTCCCGGTTTTATAATTCCTGCTTTTTCAAAAGCAATTTTTTGCAATGTATCTCCCAAAAGATCCATATGGTCATAACTGATGTTTGTTATTACAGATATTTCAGGAACAATGATATTTGTGCTGTCTAGTCTTCCGCCCAAACCTGTTTCTACAATGGCGATATCAACTTGTTCCTTCGCGAACCAGTCAAATGCCATTGCCACGGTAATTTCAAAAAAAGACGGTTCAATTGATTCAATCAGATGCTGAATGCCTGAAGTAAAAAGCACAACATTTTTTTCCGGAATCATATGTCCGTTTATGCGAATCCGTTCCCTGAAATCGTGAAGATGAGGCGAAGTATAAAGTCCGGTTTTATATCCGGCTTTCTGCAAAATTGCCGCCAGCATATGACTGGTTGATCCTTTACCATTGGTGCCTGCTACATGTATTGACTTGAATTTTTGTTCGGGATTTCCCAAATGACTACAAAGAGTCTGAATGTTTGTCAGGTCTGATTTGTATGCCGCAGCGCCAATTCTACTAAAGAGTGGTAAGCGGGTAAAAAGATATTCAATAGTCTGGGGATAATCCATAAAAAAAAATACCCGAATATAGAATCAATTACTATTTTTAAAATCACCGCGTTTCCATGCCTGAATGAAATCAGCCCAAGCCAGTGGATTAAAAATATTCTGAGGAGGATTTTGACCAGTGTAAGAGTACTTAGTGGCATTTTGCCTAAGATAATAGCTGGCTGCTTCGCGTGCATCAGTGGGCAGTCCCTGGGCCAGGATTCTTCGTTTTGCTGCACTATTATTTTGACGTGCGATTTCAATTTCGTCGTCCGGAACTTTAGTGTTTACAAAATCTCGTTCAAATTGTTCCCTGGTTGGGCGTGGACGTATTATTGTGGCCGGTAAGTACATCGTATCAGTTACAAGGAGTTGTATCAAACTCCATTGGTTGCCTTCAAGATTTTTAGGGACGTCTACAAGTCTGGGTTTATATCCTATACTGCTAAATTCGATCTGATCTCCTTTCATTACAACGATAGAAAAAACACCTTGCTCATTTGTAAAAGTTCCTCTATGTTGTCCTTTCACTACAATACTCACAGAGGGGATACCCTGTAAGCTATCTGCTGTCATTACAACCCCATAAAATTGCACCACGGAATCCTTAAGTTTGTCGAACTGCGCTTCAACGGCAAATGGCAGGCTTACCAGTAAAAAATATAGTAAGAATTTTTTCAAATCGCGGCAAAAATAAAGTTTATAAATCGTAAATCGTTAACAAATTAATGGCCCCATAGTTTAATTTTGCAGCAGGTTTCTTCTTTTAACAAAACATTGCGCATGAATGTTGAAAATGTGCTAAAAGCACTTGGCACGGTTCAGGAGCCTGATCTGGGAAAAGATCTGGTTACCTTAAATATGATCAGGGATATTGTGATCAGCGGAACGGATCTAAGTTTCACCATTGCACTTACCACCCCGGCTTGTCCATTAAAGGATCTCATTAAAAAATCCTGTATTCAAGCTATTCACCAGTTGGTCGGAGATGACATAAATGTTACTATTCACTTCATATCAGAAATGAAAACTAAACCAACTGCACCTGAAAATATATTACCGAAAGTAAAAAATATTATTGCGGTAGTGAGTGGCAAGGGCGGAGTGGGCAAAAGTACGGTGGCATCGAACCTGGCATTGGCATTAGCGGCTGATGGCGCATCTGTAGGATTGATGGATGCAGATATATATGGACCCAGTCTTCCAATAATGTTTGGAGTGAGGGGGGAAAGACCAATGATGAAGACGGTGGAAGGGAAGGGTATGATATTACCGTTGGTAAAATATGGGATAAAACTAATGAGCATTGGTTTTCTCATTGATGAAAAAAATGCAGTAGTGTGGCGGGGACCTATGGCCAGCTCAGCTATTAAGCAATTTGTTTCTGAAGTTTTTTGGGATGATCTGGATTATCTTGTAATTGATATGCCGCCCGGAACAGGTGACATACACCTTACTATCATGCAGTCTGTTTCGGTTACTGGTGTCATTGTAGTGAGTACACCTCAGGACGTCGCTTTGGCAGATGCAAAAAAGGCAATTGCAATGTTTGCTCAGGCTCAGCTAAAAGCTCCCATTATAGGATTGGTAGAAAATATGAGCTATTTTATCGGTGAAGAAACCCCTCCCCGTAAATATTATATTTTTGGGAAAGACGGTGGAAAGCGCCTTGCGGAGGAATATGATATACCTTTTCTTGGCCAGATACCTTTAATACAAAGTATCAGGGAAGGTGGTGATGAAGGAAAACCGGTAATGATCAGCGAAGATATCGTTTCGAAAAAAGCGTTTCAGGATTTTACAGGTAATGCCGTACGAAGTATATCAATGATCAATGCCAATATCAATGTTGCGAAACGGGCTGAGCTTGTAGATGTTTAAATTATTCTATGTACGATATTCCATATTTCAAAGCGGGACATCCAGATGATATAATGGAGTTTATGCAGGCCCATCCATTTGCTTTGATTTGTGGTTCAGATATTAATGGGAAACCGGTGGCTACCCAGGTCCCTCTTTTATTCAGGCAACGTGAGGAAAAATTATTTCTGCAGGGACATTTTATGAAAAAGCAGGATCACACAAATGCTTTTATCCATAATCCAAATGCCCTTGTTGTTTTTTCAGGGGCTCACTCATATGTGAGTGCCAGTTGGTATGAAAATAAGCAAATAGCGAGTACCTGGAATTATCAGGCGGTTCACGCCGCAGGTACAATACGTTTTCAGGATGAAGAATTTTTATATCAGCTACTGACCAAATTGACCGAAACTTTTGAACATCCTGATTCACCATCACTTGTTCAAAAAATGGATCTGGAATACGTAAGTCAAATGATGCGTGCTATTGTTGCGTTTGAAATCGAAGTTAGCTCCATCAGAAATGTATTTAAATTGAGTCAGAACAGGGATAAAAAATCATTTGAGAATATAATTTCCAAGCTAAGCAACCTGGGGGAAGATGCCCGCGAGATTGCCAGAAATATGGAAGGGAAAAATAAAACTGCATTGTGACCAGGACTAAGCTTATTGAACAGATCCGTATTAAAAGAAATTATCTTTGTGTTGGTCTTGATACGGATCCTATTAAAATTCCTCCCTTTTTAAATAATTTCGCCGATCCCGTATTTGAATTTAATAAAAGGATAATTGATGCGACCCTTGATCACTGTGTTGCATACAAAATAAATACCGCTTTTTATGAAGCTTCCGGGACTTCCGGCTGGGAAAGTATGCAAAGGACAGTGGATTATATTCCGCTTACCCATTTCCGGATAGCAGATGCAAAACGTGGAGACATAGGCAATACCTCGGCAATGTATGCCAGGGCATTTTTCGAAACTCTTGACTTCGACGCCATAACCGTAGCGCCTTATATGGGTGAAGATAGCGTCAGACCATTTCTCGAATATGAAAATAAATGGACGATTCTGCTCGGGCTTACTTCTAATCCTGGCGCCACCGATTTTGAATTGCGGCGTTGTGAAGATGGTGTGATGTTTGAAACTGTCTTACGCAAAGCATCTTCCTGGGGTACAATTGAAAATTTGATGTTTGTTATAGGAGCTACCAACGCTGATTGGTTTACCCACATTCGTACACTCACACCAAATCATTTTTATTTGGTACCGGGAGTAGGTGCTCAAGGGGGAAGTCTGAAAGAAATCTCTACAAGAGGTCTTAATAAAGATGGCGGTTTGCTGGTTAATGCAAGCCGCGCAATCATTTACGCGAGTTCAAATGAAGATTTTGCTGAGAAGGCTGCCGTAATAGCAAGTGGATATGCAAATGAAATGTCAGCCTATCTAAACAATAATGGTTAGTTATAATTTTATAACTAACCATTTGAAGGAATGTAAGCATAAGCTTACAAATTTACTTTAGACTTATCATTGTCTTTTTCATCTTCATCGCCCTCTTTATCTACAGATTTATCGCTGGTATTTGCAAGTCGAACGCTGCCAAAACTACTCTTGATTTTAATTTTTGCATTTCCATTTCCCGCTTTACCCGCATAATTTCTGTCAAATTTTGGTCCTGATGATTCATCGTCCGAATCCTCGTCTATATTAAATTCTGTCTTATTATTGAAACTGCCAAAATTGGTATGTACGTCAAATTGGGCAGAAAGGTTATCCGATACTTTCAGATTAACTGTAGAATAAGACTGAAAAAGGGACAGGGTACTGACCGCATTGTCGACCGTGATATCAACATGACTGCAGAACTGAACATCCACTTTCGAATTACCGCTTATTCCTGCAACCTGCGAATTGCCATTAAATTTTAAAATAACATCTGCATTATTCAACTGTCCGATTTCTGCTTTCCCAAATTCCACATGAACTAATGTTGCGTTGGGTAATTTCCCCGTTGTCATTTCCCCAAACTTACTTGTAAGACTGGCGCTTCCGTCAAAATTTGGTACATTTATTTTGCCAAAACTGTTTTCTATGCGAAGGGGATTCTTAGCAGGCATGATTACTTTGTAGTCGACATAAAATTTTCTTGCACCTTCGTTTTTATTCCAATTGTCTTTTCCCGACATATGTCCGATGTCTGTTTTGAAACTAATATCATGCCCACCCTGATTATCTTTTACGTTTATCAGGTCCATCATCTGTTGTGCTTTATCTTCAGATGGAGCATTGACGCCAATTTCTACTTCAACCTGGATTTCGTTTTTATCCCAGGTGGTAATAACGACGTCGCCAAAGGAATTTTCAATCGATAAACGGTCGTCGGGTCCTACGTTGTAGGATTTTGAGATTGTACGTTTCTTTTCAATATTATCTCCATCCTTGGCCATGCCAAGAACAGGGGCCAGGGCCAGGGCTAAAAGAACGAAACCTTTATACGGATTTATAAGCTTTTTCATACTCTGTCTTTTTGATATGTTTGATTTTTTTAATTATGTCCAGTTGCTTATTCAATAGTCCGATCTGAAGCTGCAAATTAGAAATCATCGCTTCGATCACCTGCTCCCGATTTGAATTCGTCGGTAACTGGGTTTTAAGTGAATGATATACACTATCCAGTCTTTGTACATCACCCGAAAATTGCTTGTAAAGAAGCGGTTCATCTTTTACAAGGGTTTTTAGTTCTTCATGTTTCAGCTCAATCAGTTTAGTATAGTAATACATTTCCTTATTATCACCGTTATCAGATTTTATGCCGGAAGAATCAGACGCTGATAGAGTTTGCGCATCTTCATCCTTGCTTTTCTTATTCACTGGTAAAGTCTGAGCAATTCCAGATGTCGAATCTACAGGAGGATTTGCTACCGGAAGATTATTACTCGTATCAGGGCGGGACTGTTTTTTTTCTGCAAGAGTCGGAGGAGTTTCGCTTTTATGCATTGAATGATATATCACACTTGTTAGTGCTACCAGTAACAGGGTAGCAGCAACACCCATCAAACGCCTGAATACAATTGAACGTACAGGTTTTGATTTCTTAATGTCGGGATCTATCTTTTCGGATATTTTTTCCCATAACCGTGGATCGGGGGTATCTGTATCAAATTTCTCCCGATTTTCAAGAATAAATTTCTCGAGTGGACTGCTCATGATAAGCCTCCTTGTTTTATAATTAATAACAATTTTTGTTTCGCGCGCATATATTGTGTTCTTACAGTGGCGTGAGAAATCTGCAGAATTTCCGCTATTTCTTCCTGATCATAGCCTTCAAACAAATGAAGACTTATAACCGTTCTATAACCATTTGGTAAATCTTTCACTGCTTTTTTAATCTCTTCAACTTTGAATTTCAATGCTTCTTCATCAAAATTGTCTTCTTCTGGTAAATAAACGGCACTTGTTTTTTCAATATCAACAATTTGCATTTTTCTTTTTCTGAGTGCATTAATCGATTTATTAACTACAATTCTTTTCATCCAGGCACCAAAAGTCGATTTGTATGCAAAAGTGTCAATCGCTGCAAAAGCATCCACAAACGATTCCTGTAAAACATCCTCCGCGTCAGCCGTATTGTTTACAATTCGAAGACTTGTATTAAACATTGCTTTCGAATATTTCTGATACAATTCACCGTAACTACGTCTGTCACCCTGACGGCAGCGTTCCACAAGTTCATCACGTTGTATAGTTGCGGTTAATTCCAGCATCCGTATTTGGTTCATATATAAGTACACAAAGAAACGTACGATGTTGCATCCTGCTTAAACAATCTGACTCGTCAGGTTTCGGGTCTTAGTTATAAGGTTTATATTGAGTATGTTACGCAAACATAATTTTTGACCGGATTGAGGTGATTTTGGCAAAAAATGGTGCATTATTTTGCTTTTCAAACGCCAATCTTCGACGACAACGCTTTTTTGTATTTTCGCATCCAACTACATTATCATGGCCGTTAAAACCGATGTTTTTCAAAGTCCGGATTATTATCAAATAGACGATTTACTTTCAGAAGAACATAAACTGATACGTGAGTCTGTACGTAATTATGTAAAAAAGGAGATAAGTCCAATTATAGAAGAATGCGCTCAGAACGCAGTTTTCCCGGAAAAGATCGTGAAACAACTGGGAGATTTAGGATGTTTTGGACCGACCATACCAGAGACTTACGGAGGTGGTGGATTGGATTATATCAGTTATGGCTTAATGATGCAAGAACTCGAAAGAGGAGACAGCGGTGTCCGTTCAACGGCTTCAGTTCAGGGTTCTCTTGTCATGTTTCCGATTCATGCATATGGCTCAGAAAACATGAAGACGCGGATGCTTCCGAAACTTGCTTCTGGTGAATGGTTGGGGTGTTTTGGCCTTACGGAACCGGATCACGGTTCTAATCCGGCCGGAATGATGACAAACTTCACAGATCAGGGTGACCATGTTATTTTGAATGGAAGTAAGATGTGGATCAGCAACGCGCCATATGCTCAGATAGCAGTAGTCTGGGCAAAAGATGAACAAGGGGATATCCGGGGTTTGGTTGTCGAGAGAGGCATGGAAGGATTTACCACACCTACAACTCATGGAAAATGGAGCCTTCGGGCTTCAGCCACGGGCGAACTCGTTTTTGATAACGTAAAAGTTCCCAAAATGAACCTGTTTCCGGAAATCAAAGGGTTAAAGGGGCCTCTGAGTTGTTTAACAAAAGCGCGTTACGGAATTGCATGGGGCTCTGTAGGTGCTGCTATGGACTGTTACGACATTGCTTTACGTTATAGTAAGGAACGCGTACAATTTGGAAAACCCATCGGTGGCTTTCAGCTTCAGCAAAAAAAACTGACTGAGATGATTACAGAGATTACTAAGGCACAACTATTGAATTGGAGATTAGGCGTATTGATGAATGAAAAAAAAGCCACTCCTGCCCAAGTTTCTATGGCAAAAAGAAATGGATGTGAAATAGCGTCTAATATTGCACGGGAAGCAAGGCAAATACTGGGTGGGATGGGTATAACAGGTGAATATTCCATAATGAGACATCTTATGAATATGGAAAGCGTGCTCACTTATGAGGGTACACATGATATACATTTGTTAATAACAGGGATGGACGTCACCGGCTTCAATGCGTTTACTTAGTCAACCATCTGCCTCAAAATCCTGATAATTTATTATTTATCTTTTTAAGTAAAATATGCGCATATTTTTAATAGGATTTATGGGTTCAGGGAAAACACACTGGGGAACCAGGATTTCCGAGAAGCTGCAAATTCCCTTCTACGATCTGGATGCAGTTATCGTAAATTCAGAAGGTATGAGTATCGCCGAAACTTTTGCAATTAAAGGGGAGGAATACTTCCGGTATATGGAAAAACAGACGTTGGAGGATTTGATTAGCAGAGAGCAAAATTTTGTTTTATCAGCTGGTGGAGGTACACCCTGTTTCTTCAATAATATCGATCTGATGAAAAAGAACGGGAAAGTACTTTGGCTAAACACTTCTTTGGATGTATTGAATAAAAGACTCCTCAAAGAAAAAATGTCCCGCCCTTTGTTAAGAGCAATTACTGAAGCAGGTCTTCGCGCTTATATTATCAGGAAATTAAGCGAACGTAAAATGTATTACGAACAAGCTGATTTGATGGTTCATGAGGAAATGGCAGAGTTGGAATCTTTAGTCAGTATGCTCCAATAAGTTGATCGTTAAAAACGAATTCCATGAACAAACGTTTTTTAATGTTAGCGGGTGTATTGGGCGCTCTTTCAGTAATAGCGGGTGCAATGATGGCTCATCAACTTAGACGTGTGATGCAGGACGAAGTGTTGGGAATTTTTGAAACGGCAGTCCGGTATCAATTTTATCATGTATTTGCGCTGATGGCAACTGGTATTTTAAGCGAAAGATTTCCAGGTGCGACTATCAATAGGGCAGGGAATTGTTTTATCGGTGGCATTGCTCTTTTCAGCGGATCTCTTTATTGTATATCTGCGATTTTGACTATGGGTAAATCGGTGCCTTTTTTATTGGGCTTGCTAACACCTGTTGGTGGATTTCTGTTTATTCTGGGTTGGATTTTTTTGGCCATCGCAGTGTGGCAAAAAAGGTCTACTTAACATATCTTTGTCACAATGGCTCAGCGTTCAAATTCAAAGAAAAACCAATCCTCCGGCACATCTTCCCTAAAATCTGATAAGGAAACCAAACTTACCATTTCCCAGGTCATTCGGGATGAGCGTACACATAAAATTACCGGAGCTGTATTTTTATTGGCATCCATATTCCTTTTCATCAGTTTCACTTCTTACCTGTTTACGTGGCGGGAAGATCAGGATAAAGTATTTCGTGGTATTTCTATACTTTCACCATCCCATGATGTAAAAGTGGCCAATCTGCTTGGCAATTTGGGAGCTTATATTTCTCATTTTTTCTTTTATAACGGATTCGGTATTGCCAGTTATTTTATCTGCTCCTTTTTTTTCATAACCGGAATCAATTGGTTGTTTGCAAAGAAGTATTTTTCTATAAAACGAAACTTACGTTATGTATTAATTGGTCTTGTTTATATTTCTACAACACTTGCATTTTTATGCCGGGGAGCTTCATTCCCCTGGGGTGGCGCATTTGGTGATATTACCAGCGAATGGATGGTGCGTTTCCTCGGAAAAATTGGTACAGCCTGCGTATTATTTGCTGGTGCCTTGTCATATTTTATCTGGCGCTTTAATCCCGAATTTAAAATGCCTGATGTAAATCTCAAAAACAAGGCAGATAGTATTTATCCCGAAGAGAATCCTGAAAAGGAAGGGGGAGCATTATTATTTATAGATGAGCCGGTTTTAAAGGCAAAGAAAAATAGATTTAAGCAAGAGGAAGATATTCCTCTGATCATTGATAAAAGCGAAGAAACTAAAGCAGAGAAGGTGCCTTTTCTACCGGACGAGAACAATAAAAAAGAATTTACTTTTAGTACCGAAATTTCAAAGCCGACTAAGAAAGATATGCCGGCTGCAAATCCGTTAGAATTAGAAATTAAAGAAATACCTGAGCAAACAACAAAGGAAAAAGATTATCCGGATAACCCGGTGAATGGAGACAATACTCGTGATTATGAACCTACTCTCGATTTAAGGAATTACAAATTTCCAACCCTGGATTTGCTGCAGGCTCATGGCACCGACCGGATTATTCAAGATCCTGCAGAACTGGAAAATAACAAGAATCAGATTATTGGCACACTCAAAAACTACGACATTGACATTCAAAAAATCAGCGCAACGGTAGGGCCAACAGTAACCCTATATGAAATTGTACCGTCACCGGGGGTGAGAATTTCCAGAATAAAAAATTTGGAAGATGATATTGCCCTCAATCTTTCAGCATTAGGCATCCGAATCATTGCTCCCATTCCAGGTAAGGGAACTATTGGCATTGAAGTTCCTAATGTAAAAAAGTCGGTTGTGAGTATGCGCACTTTGCTTGCTTCCGACAAATTTCAGCATAGTACATTCAATCTCCCGATTGCAATCGGGAAGACCATTAACAATGAAAATTTTATCGTAGATCTTTCCACTATGCCGCATTTACTAATGGCCGGAGCAACCGGTCAGGGTAAATCGGTTGGAGTTAATGCGATACTGGTTTCACTTTTATACAAAAAACATCCTTCTCAGCTCAAACTTGTCCTGGTCGATCCGAAGAAAGTAGAACTCAGTCTTTACCGGATCATAGAAAAACATTTTCTTGCTAAACTGCCTGGCGAAGATGAGCCTATCATTACGGATACCAAAAAAGTTGTGTATACATTAAATGCGCTTTGCATTGAAATGGATAACCGATATGACTTACTAAAAGAAGCTGGTACACGTAATATCCGTGAATACAATGATAAATTTATTAAAAGAAAACTGAACCCGCAGAAGGGGCATCAATATCTGCCGTTTATCGTTTTGGTGATTGACGAATTTGCTGATTTGATAATGACTGCTGGCAAAGAAATTGAAATGCCGATAGCACGCCTTGCACAGTTGGCCAGGGCTGTGGGTATCCATTTAATAATTGCCACTCAAAGACCTTCCGTTAATATTATAACAGGAACTATAAAAGCAAATTTTCCTGCTCGAATAGCGTTTAAAGTTTCGTCAAAAATCGATTCACGTACTATTCTGGATACTGGAGGTGCAGAGCAATTGATCGGGAAAGGGGATATGCTTGTTTCATATAATGGAGATATAACTCGACTTCAATGTGCATTTGTAGATACACCTGAAGTTGAGGAAGTTGCCAATTTTATTGGTAAACAACAAGGATATCCACAGGCGTTTTTATTGCCTGAATATGTTGATGAAAGAGATTTGGATGCAAAGGATTTTGATGCGACCAACCGTGATCCGTTATTTGAAGATGCAGCCCGGCTTATTGTGCAGAACCAGATCGGTTCTACATCTTTGATCCAACGCCGTATGAAGCTTGGATACAACAGAGCCGGTCGTTTAATGGATCAATTGGAAGCAGCGGGTGTTGTAGGCCCTAATC
>DATHPV010000626.1:0-3331 GCA_035483495.1 Puia sp. | reverse complement strand
TTTCCATTTCTGATTAATTTTAGTTTATAACTACGTCAAACTTCGTATTTCAAATATAGGGATTATTTTGAAATACGAAAATATTCGGATAAGGAGATTTTCGGATCTTTAACAGATCATTAGAGCCTTTATTCTAATTATATGAATTCCAAGGCTCTCCAATGTTTTTATTAATATTAAAATGATTAAATCCTGCCGTTTATTCCAGAAGCAATTTTATATCATTGAAAATGGAAGTAAGTCTGTCCGATTCTTGTCCCCCCGCAGTTGCAAGTGTTTTTTGTCCGCCGCCGCCTCCTTTAATTTGGGGTGCGACTATTTCCCTTATGATTTTTGAGGCATCAAGTTTACCCTCATTAACTATTTGATCTCCGATACCCACTACTACCAGCGGTTTAGCTTCATTTATTGTTGCAAGTACGAGCAATAAAGAAGGAATTTCCTGACGAAGATCAGATGCAATCTTTCTTAATGATTCCGCACTTACATCATCGATTAGTTTTCCGATAAATTTATTTTTCCCAATAGAAATAGTCTCTTTAAGCAATTCTGATTTCAGAAGATTGGCCTGTTTCATCTCCAAGGCTTCAATCTTCTTTCTCATAGCACCTGATTCCATCTGCGTTTCCTGTAGAGATTTCAACAAATCTTTCGGGTTTTTCTGTTGTACTTTTATGGAATTCAGGATCGAAAATTCTTCATTTACATACTCTTCGGCTGCCAACCCTGACACTGCTTCAATACGTCTCACCCCCGCTGCAATAGCGGATTCGGATTTTATTTTAAAAAATCCCAATTGACCAGTACTGGATACATGGGTGCCCCCACATAATTCGATAGAAAAAGAAGGATCTATAGTAACAACTCGAACCATCTCACCATATTTTTCTCCAAAGAGTGCCATGGCGCCATTCTTTAGTGCTTCTTCTCTCGGCATTTCACGGATTACGACGGGAATATTTTCTCTTATTTTATCATTGACTATCCGTTCGATCTCCGCGAGTTCTTTTTCATTTAGTTTGGAAAAATGCGAAAAATCAAATCGAAGATGATGGGCATTTACCAGGGATCCTTTTTGAGCAACATGTGATCCCAGAACTTTTCTCAACGCAGCGTGTAAAAGATGAGTGGCAGTATGATGTGCTTCAATATTTTTTCTTTTTGGAATATCAACACTTGCTATTACAGGAGCTAAAAGATTGGTTGGAAGTTTTTCTGTAAAATGAATGATGAGGTCATTTTCTTTTTTTGTATCGAGTACGGGGATGATTTCGCCATCAACAACAAGAGTTCCCGTGTCCCCCACCTGCCCGCCACTTTCTGCATAGAATGGCGTTATACTCAGAACGACCTGATGCAGATCTTTCCCTTTTATCGTTGAGTTTCTCCATCGATTTATTTTCGTGTTCAGGTACAATTCATCATACCCTAAAAAAATAACTTTGCCGTTTTCATGAACCGTTACCCAATCCCCCGTATCTATCTGACCTGCTGACCTAGATCTTTGCTTTTGCTTTTGTAGTTCAAATTCAAATTCTTTTTCGTTTACTGTCCAACCGATTTCCCTGGCCATCAATGAAGTCAGATCAATCGGAAAACCAAATGTGTCGTTCAGTTTAAAAGCAAACTCACCTGAAATTCGCTTTTGTATTGAAGGCACCGATTCCGATTTCTGACTGGACTCCTTTTCAATATAATCGTTGAAAATTTTTATACCCTTATCCAACGTTCGTAAAAACGCCTCTTCTTCTTCATGGATGACTTTTTCCACGAAAGCTTGCTGCTTCTGCAATTCAGGAAATACTTTTTGAAATTGTTTTGCAATGACCGGAACGAGCCTGAACAATAGCGGTTCCCTGTAATCGAGATAAGAGTAGTAATAACGAACTGCTCGTCGGAGAATTCTTCTGATCACATAGCCAGCACCCGTATTGGAGGGAAGCTGGCCATCGCCTATTGTAAAACATATTGCCCGAATATGGTCCGCAATTACCCTTAATGCGACATCTTTTTTCTCATCTGAGCCCGAATATATCCTACCCGTTATTTTGGCGACTGTTTCAATTGTACCACTGAATATATCCGTATCATAATTGCTGTTTTTCCCCTGAAGAATTCTGACAAGTCTTTCCAGGCCCATACCCGTGTCTACGTGTCGGGCCGGGAGGTTTTCGAGAGATCCCGATTTGGTGCGGTTGTATTGAATAAATACAATATTCCAAATTTCGATTACCTGACCGTGATCTTTATTCACGAGATCTCTTCCGTTCAGTTCATTTCTCTCTTCGTCAGTTCTGCAGTCCAAATGAATTTCGGTACAAGGGCCGCAGGGACCCGTATCACCCATCTCCCAAAAATTGTCTTTCTTATTTCCTGGCAGGATCCTGTCCTCAGAAATCCAATTCAACCATTCTTCTTTAGTTTCGTTATCTGCATGAAGATTTTCAGAAGTATCTCCTCCAAATATTGTAATATATATACGGTCCTTTGGAATACCATATACACGAGTTAGCAATTCCCAGCTCCAGCTAATTGCTTCCTTTTTAAAGTAATCGCCAAAGCTCCAGTTGCCCAGCATTTCAAACATTGTATGATGGTACGTATCAACACCCACTTCTTCAAGATCATTGTGTTTACCACTCACCCTTAAGCATTTCTGGGTGTCGGCTACACGGGGATGGGGAGCTTGTTTATTCCCCAGGAAATAGTCTTTGAACTGATTCATACCGGCATTTGTAAACAAAAGAGTAGGGTCATTCTTCGACACAATCGGTGCGGAAGGGACAATAGTATGTGCCTTGGATTTAAAAAAGTCCAGAAATATCTCCCGTATCTCGGCGCTTCCCATCATATTTTAATTACAAAATTTTAATCGGAGAGTTATAAAAGGATAATAATTAGTACACTTGCGTTATTAATCTGGCGCTGCAAAGGTACATTGTCCGTTTCGTAAACAGTAGGGCCGTACCAGTTGACTGCATGAAAAAGATCAAATATTACTATAATACCAATACCCTCCGGTATGAAAAACTGGAAACACCATTACGTGTAACCCTACTGCGCATTATTGGTTTTTTATCCGCTTCTATAGTAACCGCCTTAATTCTGGTTTCACTGGCATATCGTTATTTTCCGTCGGCAAATGAAAAAAGGTTAATGCAGACTAATGAGTCTCTGAAGGACAATTATTTTGTTCTGAATGAACAGGTTAAAAAAATGCAGGAACAGATTTCAGGTCTGGAAACAAGAGATAATGAAGTTTACAGGGCAATTTTTGAAGCCAATCCCATACCGGATAGCGCAAGAGCTAAAAATCTGGCAAAGCAGCAGG
>DATHPV010000625.1:0-11943 GCA_035483495.1 Puia sp. | reverse complement strand
TATTAGGTAATTCCACTATCTTCCGTAAACAATTTGGATTATGCAAAGATTTCAGGGTCTGGTTGGGATACTTCTTATAATTGGGCTGGCTTTCATTTTTTCCAACAATCGGCGCCGCGTAAATCTGCGGTTGGTATTGTCCGGTTTGACGCTGCAGATTTTTATTGGAATATTGGTTTTAAAAATTACACCGGTCATTTATTTTTTTCAGTTCCTTGGCCGCATTATGGGCAAGATTGAACATTTTGCTTTTCAGGGAGCCGCATTTGTTTACGACGGTATTGCTGTTCCGGCTAAAGGTGGTGGAGTAATGAATTATGCGATGGGAGGCTTTGTTTTCGCCTTTAATGTAACGGCGACAATTATATTTGTTTGTGCACTTGTTGCGATTTTTTACTATTTGGGAATTATGCAACGCATAGTTGCGGTAATAGCAAAGGCAATGAATGTAATAATGCGCGTTAGCGGCGCAGAAGCGCTGAGTAATGTGGCAAGCGCTTTTGTGGGTCAAATTGAAGCACAGGTAATGATACAACCCTATTTGCCTGGGATGACTAAAAGTGAATTACTTGCGAGTATGTCGGGGAGTTTAGCTTGCATTGCAGGCGGTATTCTGATTGTTTATGCAAATATGGGCGCGCAGGCGGGTATGGATCTGGCCCCAAAACTTATAACGGCTAGCCTCATGGCAGCTCCGGGTGCATTAGTAATTTCTAAAATTGTATGGCCTGAGACCGAAGTAAGCCAAACTATGGGGACGGTTAAACTAAAAGTTACGAGCCGGTATGCAAACTTACTGGATGCAATTTCACATGGCGCCGGTGAAGGTTTTAAGATAGCAATGAATGTAATTGCAATGCTAATTGGATTTATTGCGATGATTGCATTGATCGATTTTCTTTTATCAAAAGTTGGACATCTGGTAAATCCGTCTTTTAATTTGAGTTTGAATTGGATATTCTCTCAAATATTTTATCCATTTGCCTGGTCGATGGGCATACCCGGTGAAGATATACGGAACGCAGCTACTTTATTGGGACAAAAACTTACCGTGAATGAATTCGTAGCATTTAAGAGCCTCACATCCGGCGCTGTACCAATCATTTCTCAAAAAGGACTGCTGGTTGTAAGTATCGCAATATGTGGGTTCGCTAACTTCAGCAGTGTGGGAATGCAAATTGGAGGAATAGGAGCGATAGCGCCTGGGAGAAGAGCTGACCTGGCAAAACTTGGCTGGAGAGCATTACTTTGTGGCACACTTGCTTCTTATCTGTCAGCGACTATTGCCGGGATCATTGTTTAGTTTCTGCAATACGCCGCTAACAAATATGATCACATTAATCCGGCAATCGTTTTTCCAAGATGAGGTGCGAGTGCTACACCCATACCGCTCAACCTCACCACGCAATAAACACGGTCATTTATTTTTTTAACTATGGGTTTTTTTTCTTTGCCCATAGCCATTGTGCCACTCCATCGAAGGCTGATATTGAAATTTGTTTGAGGAATGATTATCTCTTTCAGGAATTTTTCAAGTTCATGTTGAATAGGTTCTGAGATATCGGTTGAAAGCGTCTCTTCTTCGGTCAGAAATTTATTTCGCGCTCCCCCTAACAGTATGCGTTTTCCAAGATTACGGAAATAAATAAAACCTTCATCGCAGTGAAATGTGCCCTTTATTTTCAATCCTTCTATGGGATCTGTAAGAAGTATTTGTCCTCTCGCGGGAGATATATCCACTTCAGGAAGAAGAGATTTGGCAAACGCATTTGTGCAAATCAGTACCTGGTCAGTGTTTAACTGAACCGATAAATTTGTTTGTAGTTTAACTCCGGAACTTTCGGTTTCTATATTTTGTACTTCCACCCCCGTCAAAATAGTTACCCCCATTGAGTTTACTAGCTGTACCAGAGCTTCCAGCAATTTGCCGGAATGCAATTGCCCCTCCAGCTTATTTTCTATCAAGTGGGTAAGGCCACTAAATCCAAATGTTTTAATTTTCGAATCATTAAGCTGAAACGTTTTTTGTTTGCCTGTAATTCCTTTTAATTTACCATTCAGTTCGTCCATCCTTGTTCTAAGCTCATCAATATCTTGAAATTTCCCTGGGGGGATTAACTCATATCCGCCTAGATTTTCATAATCTATCTGATCCGCTTTAAATTTTGAATGAATTTTTTCAAGCCCCTTAAATCTCATTTCTACGAGAGCCAGCATCTCATTTTCCCCGATCGAATTTGTGTCGGCTATTAACTCCGAGAAGCTGCCGAAGCAGGCAAAGCCGGCGTTACGACTGCTCGCACCGCTGGGGATAACGCCCTGCTCCAATATGAGTATATTTTTTTTGGGGAAGCGTTTTTTAATAAAATATGCCGACCACAGCCCGGTAAAACCACTGCCTATTATGATTATATCCCTGGGAGCAAAAAAAGACTCGGATTCCCAAACTGAAACAGGTAACATACAGTAAACTTCAGAAATGGCTATAAATGGATGGCTTCTCCATACGCAACTTCAATGGCATCTTTTACACTTTCACTAATGGTTGGATGTGGATGAAGGCTGTTTAGTACTTCCTCGTAAGTAGTTTCAAGTTTTCTTCCGACTACTGTCTCAATGATTATTTCTGTTACATTGTATCCAATCATGTGTGTACCCAGCCATTCTCCATATTTGGCATCGAATATTACCTTGATAAAACCTTCCGTATGTCCTGCAGCAGAAGCTTTTCCAGATGCACTCAATGGAAACTTGCCTACTTTAATTTCATATCCTGCATCTCTGGCTTGTTTTTCGGTAAATCCGGTTGATGCGATTTCCGGTGTACAATAAGTACAGCCTGGCACATTATTATAATCTATAGGTTGAGGAGCGTGCGCATATTTTTTTTCCTGGTAAGCTATATTTTCAATACAGATGATACCTTCTTTGGATGCCACGTGCGCTAAAGCTTGTCCTGGCGCACAATCTCCTATCGAATAAACACCTGCGACATTTGTGTTGTAGAACTTGTCTACAGAAACTTTTCCTTTTTCAGTCTTTACTCCAATTGATTCTAGTCCTATGCCTTCAATATTGGCAGAAATTCCTATCGCGCTCAATAATATTTCAGCCTCGAGCACCTGTTCGCCGGATGGCGTTTTTATTTTTGCCTTTACCCCGCTTCCACCAGTATCTACGCTTGTTACTTCACTGTTCACAAGGATATCAATTCCTGATTTTTTAAAAGATTTTTCGAGTTCTTTTGAAATGTCTTCATCTTCCACCGGAACGATGCGAGGCAGGAATTCTACGATTGTGACTTTAGTGCCAATACTATTATAGAAATACCCAAATTCTACTCCAATAGCACCACTGCCAACAATAATTATACTTTTTGGTTGTACCGGAAGATTCATCGCTTCCCGATACCCAATCACTTTTTTGCCATCCTGTTTCAAATTCGGCAATTCGCGGCTTCGGGCACCTGTTGCTATGATTATGTGACGTCCTTCTACCACCTGTGTTTTATTATCTGCCCCTGTAACTTCAATTTGACCTTTCGACTTGAGTTTTCCGAACCCCATAACAACGTCGATCTTGTTTTTCTTCATTAAAAACTGGACTCCACGGCTCATTTTGTCCGCAACGCCACGGCTTCTTTTGATAACTGCAGGAAAATCCGGGGTACCGTTAGCTTCAATTCCAAATTCTTTCGCATGTTTGATATCTTCATAAACCTGTGCGCTCTTTAACAGGGCTTTGGTTGGAATACAACCCCAGTTCAGGCAGATTCCGCCGAGGCTTTCTTTTTCAATAATGGCTGTTTTAAAACCCAACTGAGATGCACGTATGGCAGCAACATAACCGCCGGGACCACTGCCAAGTACAACTACATCATAGGTCATAAAAATCAATTTAGATAAAAATGAATAGATAATTTCGGAGTGCAAATTTAGGATAAAATTGGATAATCTTCTGCACTTGAATGTGTTCATTTCACTATGATCAACTTGTTATAATTTGCGACATGAAAAAAATCCAGGTACTCGCGATAGCAGTGCATCCTGATGATGCGGAATTAGGCTGTTCCGGCACCTTAATGATGGAAAAAGTTCATGGTAAAACAATAGGGGTGCTTGATCTTACCAGGGGCGAGCTGGGTACTCGTGGAACCCCCGAATTACGACTTCAGGAGGCAGCTTCAGCCGCCAAAATCATGGGACTGGACATGCGACAAAACCTGGGGATGTCGGATGGCTTTTTTCAAAATAATGAAGAAAACCAACGAAAAATTATTCAGGTATTACGCCAATGCCGGCCGGAAATTGTTATCGCCAGTGCACTGGAAGACCGTCATCCAGACCATGGGAGAGCAGGAAAGCTAATCTCTGAAAGCTGTTTTCTAAGCGGCCTGAGAAAAATTGCCACCCACGACGAACAAGATAAGGAACAGGAATTTTGGCGTCCCAAGTATGTATTTCACTTTATACAGGATCGATTTTATCAGCCAACTTTTGTATACGATATAACCAATGTGTTCGATCGTAAACTCGAAGCCATCAGATCCTATAGTTCCCAGTTTTATTCAGCCGATTATAGTAAAGACGAACCACAGACCTACATCTCAGGACCTGAATTCCTTGATTCGATCATTGGAAGGGCACAAATGCTTGGTAAGATGATCGGGGTAAAATATGCGGAAGGATTTATCTCCGAAAAAATGATCGGAGTGGAGACCCTTGATTCTTTCGTTCAATTTGATACTTGATGTGCATAAATGCCTAATTATAGCGTTATTTAACAGAGTTATCGCAAAATAAAGAAATACCTTTGCATCGATTTTAAGTTAAAGCCTCTACCATGCAAATGCCCAAATTTTCAAATAGCCCACATACGTTTCACGCTGATCTTAAAAAAAGAATCAACTCTTATTTTGACCAGACTGGAAAATCCATGACGGGCAACTTTGCTTTGTATCTTAAAGCAGGCGTTTTAGGTATTAGTTTTCTTGGACTATATATAAATCTTGTATTTTTTACCCCTCCCATCTTATTGGCAATTGTTGAATGTATTTTATTCGGCTGCGTGATCTCGGCTATTGGATTTAATGTAATGCATGACGGTGGCCACGGTAGTTTTAGCAAAAGCAAACTGGTTAACCAGATGGCGGCACTATCTCTCAGCGTCCTTGGAGGAAATAGTTTTATATGGCACAATAAGCATAATATCATTCACCATTCCTATACAAATGTGGATGGTGTTGATGATGACATCAATATTCAACCCTTCATGCGGATGAGCAGTAATCAAAAAAGGTTAAAGCTTCACAAGTACCAGCACGTATATTTTTGGGGTTTGTATGCGATGTTATATATTCTCTGGATTTTTATTCTGGATTACAATAAGTATTTCAGAAAAAGGGTGGGAGACGTTCCATTGAAAAAAATGAGTTTAATGGATCATTTTAATTTCTGGATTTTCAAAGTAATTCATGCGGTCATTTTCATAGTACTTCCGATTTACTTTGTAGGCCTGGGCGCATGGGTAGTAGGTTTTTTAATTACAACGGTTGTAACGGGCCTGTTGATCAGCATTGTTTTCCAACTCGCTCATACCGTTGAACATGTATCATTTCCACTCGCAAATATTGATACTAACAAAATTGAAAATGAATGGGCGATCCACCAGGTGAATACGACTGCCAATTTTGCCACACATAACAGACTCGTTTCCTGGCTGGTTGGTGGCTTGAATTTTCAGATAGAACATCATTTGTTCCCCAAAATATCTCATATTCATTACCCCGCCGTAAGTAAAATCGTCAAACAGACTTGTGCCGATCATGGTATCAAATATGTCGAGTTCGCCCACGTGCACAGCGCAATCGCTTCTCATGTAACCTATCTCAAACATCTGGGAAGAGCGTCTTAATAGATTGATAAGCGAATAATATAGTTTTTAATGAAAACACATTGTTACCCTTTCTGAAAAGAAAGGGTTTTATTTTTTATCGGCATTTCAAATTTTAACAACTTTCAACGTTAACCGCTCTCCATTAACCGTTCACCTTAAAAGCTTATTTTTGCACACTTAAATTGTTTCTAAATATGAGCAAAGTAAGGGTAGGAATCGTGCAGATGTCCTGCGGGCATGACAAGACTGCGAATTTTGAAAAAGCGCTGAAAAAAATAAATGAGGCTGTTGCTAAGGGTGCTCAGATCGTTTGTCTGCAGGAACTTTTTACTTCTTTGTATTTCTGCGATGTCGAGAATTATGATAATTTTCTTTTGGCAGAATCGATTCCCGGACCGTCAACAGAATCTTTACAGACCATCGCCAAACATAACAATATTGTAATCATCGCTTCTCTCTTTGAAAAAAGAGCACAGGGAATATATCACAACACCGCCGCCGTCATTGATGCAGACGGAAATTACCTGGGCAAGTATCGTAAAATGCATATACCAGACGATCCTGCTTTCTATGAAAAATTTTATTTCACGCCAGGTGATCTGGGTTATAAAGTTTTTGAAACGAAATACGCTAAAATTGGAGTACTGATCTGCTGGGATCAATGGTATCCGGAAGCGGCCCGGATTACTTCGCTAATGGGGGCTGAGATACTTTTTTATCCAACTGCTATAGGCTGGTCTACAGTACAAGATTTATCAACCAATGAAGAGCAATACAATGCCTGGCAAACAATACAGCGCAGTCATGCAGTGGCCAATGGGGTTCATGTAGTAAGTATTAATCGCGTGGGAGTAGAGCAGGAAGGCGCCATGAGATTCTGGGGCGGATCGTTTATTTCAAATCCTTTCGGACGAATACTGAAACAGGCCAGTCATGATCAGGAAGAGGTAATCGTACAGGAACTGGATACTTCTCAAACTGACCGATACCGTACGCATTGGCCTTTCATGCGGGATCGTCGTATTGATTCTTATCAACCCATTACAAAAAGATTTATCGATGGAGATTAGCCATCCCACGCCGAAAGAACTGGGATATCGATTCCCCGCAGAATTTGAATTGCACGCAGCTACCTGGTTAAGTTGGCCGCATAAGGAGGCTTCCTGGCCTGGTAAGATTGCAAGTATTTATAACCCTTATTGTTTATTCATTAAGGCATTGACGGAAAATGAGTTCGTTCATATCAATGTGGCAAATGATGAGATGAAAACATTTGCAACTGAAAAACTGATGTCCATTTCCGTCAATTTAGATATGGTGAAATTTTATAGCCACCCCACCAATGATGCATGGTGCAGGGATCATGGCCCTGCCTTCCTGATTAAACCTGGAGTTCAACAGCCGAAAATTATCATCGACTGGAATTATAATGCATGGGGAAATAAATATCCTCCATTCGATCTGGACGACCGCATACCTACGCTGATTGCGGCTGCTTACGAAATCCCGGTTTTGTATCCCGAAATCATTATGGAAGGTGGTTCAGTGGATTTCAATGGAAAAGGAACTTTGATTACTTCAGAATCCTGCCTGCTGAATCAAAATCGCAATCCTATGTTGAGTCGCTCAGGGATTGAAACCTATCTGGAGGCATTTTATGGTGTTGATCAGGTGCTTTGGGTGAAAGATGGCATCGTGGGTGATGACACCGATGGTCATATTGATGATACCGTGCGTTTTTATAATGAGGATAGCGTGCTGACTGTTGTGGAGGAAAACAAGTCGGACGAAAACTATGAGATTCTTCAGCGTAACCTGTCCGATCTTAAAAAGATGCGTTTGCTGAATGGAAAGCAACTGAATATTGCTGAACTGCCTATGCCGGATAAGATTATTTATGAAGACCAGCGTCTACCGGCATCATATGCAAATTTTTATATTGCCAACGGTCTGGTAGTTGTGCCAACTTTTCGTTGTAAGAAAGATGACAAAGCAATTCAAATTATTCAACAGGCTTTTCCAGATCGCAAAGTAATTGGCATCGATTCTACTGATATTATCTGGGGTCTGGGAAGCTTTCACTGCCTGAGCCAGCAGGAACCCTACGTATAACGCATTTGGCGTTATACAATGTGGTGAATGTGTAATTTTGTGGAATGTAGAAATATGAAAGTGGAACGGGAATTCGTTTTTTAATTCCTGCCATATTATTTTTGCGCAGTGTTTAAACTGCCGCTCTAAAACTCAAATACGATTGCTACATGAAAAAATTGACCTTTTTTGGTTTGTTTGCATGCTCTTCTTTGATTGTCTTTTCACAGAAAAAAGTAAAAGAGATTTCTATTCTGCCTGAACCGGTAAGTATTACCCGGAGCACCGGATTTTATAAACTGCCAGACCAGATCACTGTTAGTTTGCCAGACCTTCCTGAACTTAATGAAACTTCAAAATCAGTTCTTGGTAAGTTAGTTGTAACTGGAAAAAAAGTTTCTCTGAGCAATAGTAAAAGCGCGACCATCAGATTTATCCTTACGAATGGAAAAGACAAAGATTGGATGAAAGAAGAAGGCTATTATTTGTCGGTGAAGGCGGACGGGATTGAGATTATAGCAAACAAACCTGCCGGGTTATTTTATGGAGCACAAACACTTTGGCAGTTAATGCCGAAGGAAATTGAAAATGAAACAAAACGTGATAGTAATAACTGGGAAGTTCCTTTGGTGGTTATCACTGACTATCCTCGTTTTGCATGGAGGGGACTCATGTTTGATGTATCCCGCCATTTTTTTACGAAAAAAGAGGTCAGGGATTTTATAGATCAGATGGTCCAGTATAAATTTAATCTGCTCCATTTGCACCTTACAGATGATGAGGGTTGGAGAGTTGAAATAAAAAGCCTTCCGAGACTAACAACGGTGGGAGCATGGAATGTAAAACGGGAAGGGTATTTTGGAACTTTTGCGCCGATTCCAACCGATGAACCTCGACATTTTGGTGGATTTTATTCCCAGGAGGATATCAAGGATATAGTCAGGTATGCGCAGGATCGTTTTGTCAACATCCTGCCCGAAGTAGACGTGCCGGGGCACAGCATGGCTGCAATCGTGTCTTACCCTGATCTTTCCTGTACTCCTGGGTCAGATAAATATCAGGTTATTTCAGGTGAAACTTTTATGGACTGGCCTGGCCCGGTTGCAAGGCAGGACAATACTCTTTGTCCGGCTAACGAGAAAGTGTACACATTTCTGGATTCCGTTTTTACCGAAATCGCACGGTTATTTCCATTCCCATATATTCACGTTGGCGGCGATGAATGCGCAAAGAATTTCTGGGAACAAAGTGATGCAATTAAACAATTGATGACCAGGGAAAACCTGAAGACAATGGAAGAAGTACAAAGTTATTTTGAAAAACGGGTCGAAAAAATCGTGGAGTCAAAAGGGAAAAAACTTATAGGGTGGGATGAAATTCTGGAAGGCGGACTCGCTCCGAACGCTTTGGTTATGAGTTGGAGGGGAATCAAGGGCGGAATAGAAGCCGCGAAAATGGGCCATCAGGTTGTGATGAGTCCAACAACGTATGCTTATCTGGATTACATGCAGGGAGATGCAATCAGTGAACCGAGTGTATACGCGACTCTTCGGTTAAATAAAACATATGAATTTGAGCCAGTTCCTGAAGGTGTGGAATCCAGATATATACTGGGCGGACAAGCCAATCTCTGGACGGAACAAGTATATAATACACGGCATTTACAGTACATGGTTTGGCCCAGGGGTCTGGCGATTTCTGAATGCTTGTGGTCGCCGCGTGACAAAAAAAACTGGGACTGGTTTGCATCAAAAGTGGAAAGTAATTTCGGTAGAATGGACCTTCAAAATATTAAATATGCAAAAACCATGTTCGACCCAATTTTTCAGGTAAGCAAGGATACACGTGATTCATTGGTAATTACGTTGAGCACTGAAATTAAGGGTCTCGACATACACTACAGTTTCGATAACTCCCATCCTGATAATTTTTATCCCGTCTATAAAGATCCTTTGGAAGTACCCAAAGATGCAGTCATGCTAAAAGTTATAACATACCGGGGTGACCAGGTATTGGGTAAGCAGATTGACATGCCGGTTTCTGAACTGAAAAATCGCCTTGCAAAAGGGAACTGAGACAAAAAAGACTATCCACCACTTATTAACAGAAGGGTAATACTTTGTGCATTTTGATTAGGTTTGTCCTGTACCAATAAACTGATCCGTGCGTTTAAAAAGTTTGGATATAAAAGGATTTAAAAGTTTTGCTGACAGAACCCATATTCTTTTTAATGAAGGTATAACAGGAATCATTGGCCCGAATGGTTGTGGAAAAAGCAATATTGTGGATAGCATCCGATGGGTCATCGGTGAACAAAAAATTAGTCATCTTCGTTCAGAAAATCTCGAAAGCCTGGTTTTTAACGGTTCCAGAAACCGAACCGCGTCTGGCCTTGCTGAAGTAAGTCTGACGTTTGAGAACACCAGAAATCTTCTGCCAACAGAATTCAATACGGTAACTGTTACCAGAAAATTCTACAAAAGTGGAGAAAGTGAATATCGGCTTAATGATGTAACATGTCGCCTAAAGGACATTCAAAATCTCTTTCTGGATACTGGAATTTCCACTGACAGCTATGCTATCATCGAGTTGGCTATGGTGGATGATATTATTCGTGATAAGGAAAATAGTCGTAGGCGTATGCTCGAGCAGGCCGCAGGTATTTCAATTTATAAGACCAGAAAAAAAGAAGCCCGGCAAAAATTAGATGCTACTGAACAAGATCTTGCGCGGATCGAAGACCTGCTTTTTGAAATAAGTAATCAGTTAAAGACACTTGAAAATCAGGCAAAAAAGGCAGAAAAATATTTTGAAATAAAAAAGGAGTACCGGGAGGTAAGCATTGAACTGGCTAAAGCCTCTTTAGAGGGATTTAATACGGATTATAAGAGTCTTCAAATACAATCTGAAACTGAAACTGATAAAAAAATCAAGCTCGAAGCGGTAATCGCCGGTGAGGAAGCCGATATTGAAAGAGAAAAACTTGATTTTGTAGAGAAGGAACGCCAATTGCAGTCGCTCCAACATTCGTTCAATGAGTTAGTTCAACAACTTAGAAATAAAGAAGGCGAGAAAAATCTAATTTCCCAACGAATCAGTTTTCTGGAAGAGAAGGAATTGAATCTGCGTGATTTTCTTCAAAAAGGCGCAAATCAGATTGAAGGTTTGGAAGAAAGCGTTTCTTTTACAGAGAACCAGGTAAAAGATGAAAATATCAAACTCGATCATATATTACTCCGTTTGGAATCACTTCGTGAAAAAACAGAGTTTACAAAAAACTCGTTTAGCGATATTAAGACTTCGCTAAATCAATTACGAAGTGATCACGCACAGGCACAACGCAACCAATTTGAATCGGAAAAAATTCTTGCAGTTGCAGATACGTCCATCCAAAACTTCGCTAGAAGTTTGAGGCAACTGGAAGAAGAATCCGAGGTTCGGAAAAGTCAAATTGAACAACTTGGCTATGATAGTGCTCTAACGGAAGATCTTTTGGGAACCCGTAAAACGGATTTATTTCAATTAGAAGAACATCAGGAGAGAACCCGGGAACAAATTTTACAAACGCAACAAAAACTGGAAAACCTGAGGCAGGAACTGGCAGAGGAGAGCAGGAAATATGATGCGAAGAAAAATGAACGTGATCTTTTGAAAAGCCTGATCGATAGCATGGAAGGCTACCCCGAAAGTGTGAAATTTCTGCACAAGAACCCCGACTGGAATCATACCGCTCCGGTTCTCTCTGACATTATCTACGTAAAAGAAGAATTTAGAACTGCAGTAGAAAATGTGCTTGAACCATATCTGAATTATTATGTTGTGAATGATCTGGAAGAAGGCCTAAAGGCTGTGCATCTTCTGGACGATAACAAAAAAGGCAAAGCAAATTTTTTCTTACTTAATAAATTCCCATCTGAAGTAAGCGAGACTCATCAACAGCCTGATGAAACAGTTCCC
>DATHPV010000624.1:0-3269 GCA_035483495.1 Puia sp. | reverse complement strand
CTGTTGCAGCAGTTCGGGGAAACTTATGAAGGATATCGTCGCCGGGTGCCAATGATAATACCGGGATCCTGTTTGCGCAGATTAAAATGGCAAATAAAAGTTGATAGGAATTTCATGGATCTTTTAATATATATATTTGGTTCATCAGAAAATAAACAATGAAAAAGACAAATCCCAAAACTGACACCGGCAAGTAAAGCAGCCAAAATGATATTCGCAAACCGGAGTACAGGTAACAAAATTTTACATTTTAATTATGTGAAGCAATACACACCATCAACGATAAAGATAACTTTCTGTTCTTGATCGAAAGAAATAAAAATATCAGCCTTTATGTGCTGGATCGGATGTTACCTGCTCTTTGATTTTGGCAGTTTAATGTGCGGGTTTTTAGATAGCAGGAGCGCTGCTTTTTCCGCGGTTCCCTGTTTCAGGATCCATCTGGCAAGCAGTGTTTTGATGATCTTGATTCTTTCTTTTCTTTCCTGGAGAATGTCCGCCATATGGCTGATCTTATGTGTCAAGGTACACATAAACCAGCAGTATCTGTCCGATCCTTTGCTTGTCTAAGGGTAAACTGTTTACGATATCGGGAGCTATCTCCGTTCGGCAGCAATTTTACCGATATTCATTGGATCAAAGAAGACATACAGATCTAATATTAATAGCGCAAATTATCATCATGACTGTTTTCAATTGAAGCAATAGTCCAATTTATTGTCCCGAACTGAAGTTTTTCTGTTTCTGTTTTAATGATCGGTTTTCCATAAAATGAAATTTGCAATTTTCCTTTTTCATCTGAATATTTGTCCCATTTGGTTTGTGCTGAACAGGAAATAATAATGGTAATAAGTAGACATGTCAATATGGGATTGGTGAGCTTCATGGTTGAGTATATAATTGTGTATCTAATGCTAATTTATGATATTAGAGGTCTTAAAACAAAAATAGGTAGTGTCTCTTCATCCGAGTTTTGTATATGTTTATTATTCTTTTGATAATGAGAATATAGATAGAATGGCATGGGCAAGGGCAAAAAAAATACACCAGAAATCCGTAATGCTATTTATCGCCGGCAGAATTTATAGAACAATATCTTGCAGATAGTGAAAAAACCGAAGTCCTGCCGGAGGCGTCTGCACCTGTTCGGATGATTTTTGAAACAACAAAAAAGAAGGCAGCAGCATCAAAAAAATCATCCAATCAGTTGCAGAGAAAAAGGTATTTTATCAACTCCGAATCTTCAATTTAAGCTGCTTCGGAATATGGGAGGAGGTCACAATTTTACCAGCTTAAAAAGTCGCAGACCAAAAATAAGGGAATCGGCCGGGGACTGTTTATCAGTAAAGTGATCATGGAAGGTCATCAGGGTAAAATCTGGGCGGAGAGCGAGGAGGGCAAAGGTGCTATTTTTCACCTGAGTTTGCGATGGAGCAAAAAAAACAGAGTAAGGTGGATTATGATGTCGCGACATTTCTATTGACAATGTCATTGAACTGCTTGGGGTCCCAGTTACTTTTTGAAGAAGATCTTTTCAATACACTCAACTATCCAAACAGCCGCCGCAAAACACCGGCTTAATATTTTGGCGAAGAACGCAGCCGCGTGCACATTTTTCTTTTTCGCTTCATTTGATTTATTAAAAGCCTTTCACAATCAGCGAAAGGCTTTTTCGATCTCCCTATGGTAAGCGCTTGATAATAGAATTAATTTTTTACAATTTTTTGCACAGAACTTTGTCCTTCGCATCCCACACGAACGATATAGATTCCACGCGGTAAATTACTCAAGTTGATCGTCTCAGTCTGACCGCTATTCTCATTTTGAGTTATTTTGGAAAGCTGCCCGATCGTATTGAAAAGTTGAAAAGAGACCGGTTTGTTTTGCCAGTTGGTTGGCAAGGTGATGTGTATTTCCGCAGTTGCGGGATTAGGATATGTGGCGATGGCGAGACTATTTTCCTGTTGTTCAGAAAGATTGATCATCTGGATATCCGAGTATCGGGCAGTACCATCTAAATCCACAAGGCGCAGCCTATAATAAATCAGCGTGGAATGAATACTGCTGATATTATCGGCTAAATTATAATTTGTCTTTTGTACGGTATTCTCAGCCGTGAACAGGGTACCTACATCATTGAAATCAGTTCCATTCGTACTTCTTTCTACAACAAAATGACTGAAATTGATCTCATCTACGGTCACCCAGTTCAGGTTCACTTTTTGATCGCTATTACGGTCTAAGGTCGCCGTAAAAGATTCAAGCGTGACCGGAAGTGAAACCGGTGGGATCAGGTAACTGAATCCTTGTGTGTACAGGCTGAATAAACGCTGGGTTGTCTGTGCCGTCGTAGTCTTTATCCCTAGGGTCGCAGTGAATGAGGAAACGCCCGTGTTGGTCACGGTGAACATATTTTCTCTCGCTGAAGTATCCACCCCATTTTGACTGGCCTGATCTATGTCTGTTGCCAAAAATGCACCTGGCGAAACTTGGGTCAATGAAATTTTCGGATTGGATGACACATAGCTTGCTGAGGCACCAACGCCAGCCGAGATCTGGTCAAACTCTTCCAGCCCACCTTGTCCATCTATATCGAGCGCGGTCAGATTAAACGTATCCAGTTTATACGGAACAGATGTTCCGGTAATATTGTAATTAAATGCAAACACGACGTATGACTTTCCTTTGACTGAATCTGAGGTAATGATCGGCTGAAAAGCCTCGATATAACCACCATTTGCACCAGTATTATCATCTATCGTATTGATCACCGCTCCACCAACAATACTATCGATCTTTATTGTAGCATCGATTCCCGGGGCTACACCTTTATAAATATATTGCGCGCCCGCCTGCAAGTCCGTTCCTGAGACCAGAACAGGATTGGAACTAAAATTCATTCTTTTGGATGCCTTTGCTCCATTAAGCGTTGCCGGAAAATAAGTAAGTGAACAGCTCTGTGTTTGCGGCCCAGTCAACTTATGATTAGCTTTATAGTTGGAGACGTTTGACATGCAATAAGCCTGCAAAGAGAGCCCGGTACCGAGCAAACCTCCGGAAACAGTAAAGCTCCCGTTTCCATAACTGCCGGTAAAATCATTCTTGAACGTAACATAATCTATTTCACCATTGGCAATGATATTGCTTAGGGTAAAGTTTCCGCTGTTGCCTGCAAGTTCAGCGCGGAAGGATTGAAAATAAACATTCAGACCACCTTCCTGGAAATCCCCGCTGCCTTGCCAGCCAACCGATAAAGAAGTGAATGAAAG
>DATHPV010000623.1:0-7844 GCA_035483495.1 Puia sp. | reverse complement strand
AGAAATCGAAGCAGCCGAGAGAAATAATCCTTATTTGTATTCCTCAAATTAATGGGACAAACTTTTTAGTGTGAGAGTGTGAGGGTGTGAGAGTGAAAAAATCACACTCTCACACCCTCACACTCTCACACTTTCTCTCATCCTGCTACTGCGAAATCCCGCAAAGCCTCATTTAGACTTGTCTTCAAATCTGTTGATGCTTTACGTTTACCGATAATTAATGCACATCCGACCTGATATTCACCAGAGGGGAATTTCTTTGTATAGGAACCTGGAATTACCACACTTCTTGTGGGAACCCGTCCTTTATAATCTATGGGTTCATTACCACTAACGTCAATAATTTTCGTGCTCTGAGTGAGCACCACATTTGCTCCAAGTACTGCTTCTTTTTCAACACGCACACCTTCTACCACAATACACCTCGAGCCTATAAAACAACCGTCTTCAATGATCACAGGAGCGGCCTGGAGAGGCTCCAGCACGCCGCCGATGCCAACGCCACCACTTAAATGAACTCCCTTTCCTATCTGGGCACAACTGCCTACAGTAGCCCAGGTATCAACCATCGTTCCTTCATCGACGTATGCGCCAATATTTACATAACTGGGCATCAGAACCACAGACTTTGCCAGATAGGAACCATAACGAGCGATAGCGTGGGGGACTGCCCGAACACCCAGGCTGGCATAATTACTTTTCAAAGTCATTTTATCATAAAATTCCATCGGCCCTGATGTCCAGGTTTGCATTTGCTGGATTCCAAAATACATAAGTATCGCCTGCTTTACCCACTCATTTACTTTCCATTCATTGGCGACAGGTTCTGCAACTCTTAACCTTCCTTTATCGGTCTCTTCAATGACGGCTCTTATTGCTTCCGTATATTTAGGGTCCTTTAATAATTCCCTGTTATTCCAAACTTCTTCTATCCGAACTTTAAGATCCATCAGAATTTAATTTTCGCAAAAATACAGCAAGGAGCTAAACAGTCCTGAATGAACTTCGGGAATTTTGAATTGTTCGGTATTTTTACCAAAACAGTTGCCTTGGAATTTGAGAAAGATATTTTGTCCTGCATTGCAACTTTAAAACGCGGAGGTATCATTCTTTATCCTACAGATAGTGTCTGGGGTATAGGTGCAGATGCTACAAATCCTGCGGCGGTAAAAAAGATTTTTGAATTGAAACAAAGAGCTGATGGCAAATCGATGATCGTTTTAATTGCTGATGCGAGGGATATCAATAAATATGTCAGCCGCCCCCATCCATATATTGCAGACTATCTTGAAAAAGCTAAGCGTCCAACCACTGTGATATACGATGGTGCCCTGGGCCTTGCTGAAAACCTGATGGGGCAGGATGGGTCCATCGCGATACGAATTGTAAAAGAGGATTTTTGCAGACACCTGATAAAAAGATTAAAAAAACCATTGGTTTCTACCTCCGCAAATATTTCCGGAACACCCTCTCCGGAAAATTTCGCGGGCATTTCGGAAAAGATTAAATCAGGAGTTGATTATATTGTCGAGTTCCGGCAACAGGATAACAATCCGGCAAAACCTTCACAAGTAATTAGATTTACTGATACGGGCAAACCCATCATATTAAGATCCTGATGGAAGCAATTATAATTATTATATACAATAAATCATAAAAAGTATGTCCGCTTACGTAATTGTAGAAGTTTCCATTCAGAATCACAACGAATATGAAGAGTACAAAAAGCTGACACCTGCAGCGGTTGCAGCTTTTAATGGAAAGTTTGTAGTTCGGGGCGGCGAATCAACTACATTGGAAGGCGACTGGAAACCAGAACGAATCGTTATATTGGAATTCCCAACTACTCTTAGAGCAAATGAATGGTGGAATTCCGAATTATATAATAAGGCTAAAGAAATCAGACAGAGAGCGGCAAAAACAAAAATGATAATAGTGGAGGGAGTCTAGGCAAGTATGGGAGTATGGGAGTGGGTTTTATTTTTAAATGGCATGTTCAGGATTTCTTCCAAATTTGAAAAATATAATTGCAAAAATTTCTCATCATACAAACGGCATTTATAGGGGATGTGGTTTTGGCTACACCACTTATTGAAAAGTTGCATGATTTTTTTCCCGGCGCACAAATTGATTTCCTTCTCCGAAAGGGAAATGAAAAATTATTTATTGATCATCCCTTTATACATAGCGTGTTGATCTGGGATAAAAAGAAAAATAAAAAAAGAAATCTCTTTCGCGTTTTAGCTACTATCCGCAAAAACAAATATGATAAAGTCATTAATGTACAACGCTTTTTTGCGACGGGTGTATTGACTGCTTTTTCCCGAGCGAAAGAAACGATAGGATTTGATAAAAATCCATTGAGTTTTTTATTTTCGAAAGTGGTTAAACATGTGGTTGGAGGTACTGCAGCTGTTCATGAAACACAAAGAAATCTAAAGTTGATTCTTGATTTTACGGATGTTTCCATTTATAAACCTAAACTTTATCCGTCTCAAAAGGATTTTGATTTTGTCGGAAAATGGGCTGCCAATAAATTTATTACAGTAAGTCCGGCTTCTGTTTGGTTTACAAAACAGTTTCCTGCGGATAAATGGGGGTCTTTTATCAGGCATGTTCCTCCTGAATATGAAATATATCTGTTAGGTGGTCCGGGGGATATTTCCTTTTGTAATGGTATTAAGGAATCATGCAACAGGTCTGGCGTAGAAGTGCTTGCCGGTTTATTGTCTTTTCTGGAATCCGCCGCGCTGATGACCAGGGCGATCATGAACTATGTAAATGATTCCGCACCGATGCATTTTGCATCTGCAGTAAATGCACCAGTTACTGCAGTTTATTGTTCAACTATTCCCGAATTTGGATTCGGACCCTTGTCGGACATCCGTCACGTTGTTGAAATTGATAAGCCTTTGTATTGTCGTCCCTGTGGTCTACATGGATATTCATCCTGCCCTGAAAAGCACTTTAAGTGCGCACTTGAAATCGAAAACGATCAGCTGATGGTGACTTTACAGGATAGATTTTCTTGATTTATCTTTGAGCTGATGGAAATTTCCTGTTCGACTACGGAAATGTTATTATTTCAGAGGATCTCTGAAGCCGCTGCACAAATGCAGATGGAAGTGTATGTTATTGGTGGATTTGTTCGCGATAAAATAATTGGACGTTCTACAGCCGATATTGATTTCGTTTGTACTGGAAATGCAATTGAACTTGCTGATGAAGTGGCTGTCAAATATGTGCCCCGACCGATGGTTTCGGTTTTCAGGAATTTTGGAACAGCACATTTCAAAATTCAGGATAAGGATGATCAAATGATCGATATTGAGTTCGTGGGGGCCAGAAAAGAAAGTTACCGGTCAGTTTCCCGTAAACCCGACATTTTTCCGGGAACCCTTGAAGAAGATTTAAATCGAAGAGATTTCACTATCAATGCACTGGCCGTTAGTTTAAATGAAAAAGATTTTGGCCGTCTTATTGATCCATTTGGCGGGTTGCATGATCTTGAAATAAGGAGAATTATTACGCCACTGGATCCGGTTGCGACATTCAACGATGATCCCCTGCGAATGTTACGGGCAATACGTTTCGCAGCACAACTTGAATTTGAAATAGATCCGGAAACATTTGATGCGATTATTGAGAATGCAAGGAGAATCTCTATTATTTCCCAGGAAAGAATAACAGAGGAAATAAACAAAATCATCGCTACAAAAAAACCGTCTTTGGGTTTTGATCTTCTTTTCAGATCCGGTTTACTGCAAATTATATTTCCAAAGATGACGGAACTGGCTGGAGCAGAATATATCGACGGCCTTGGTCATAAAGATAATTTTTACCATACGCTGCAGGTTCTTGACAATATTTCCGAAAATACAATTGATTTATGGCTTCGCTGGGCAGCAATCCTGCATGATATTGGCAAACCTGCCACTAAAAAATTTGAACAGGGTCACGGTTGGACATTTCACGGACATGAAGTGGTTGGTGGACGAATGGTGCCCAAAATTTTCGAAAAGCTTAAGTTACCGATGAATGAGAAAATGCGATTTGTGCGTAAAATGGTTGAACTGCATTTGCGTCCGATTAGTCTGACAAAAGAAAACATCACTGATTCGGCTATCCGTAGATTATTATTTGACGCCGGAGATGATATTGATTCACTCATGGTACTTTGCGAGGCAGATATCACTTCCAAAAACAAACAGAAGGTAAAGCGATATCTTGAAAATTTCGAACTGGTTAGAAAACGACTTTTAGAAGTCGAAGAAAAGGACAAGCTTCGGAATTGGCAACCACCGGTTACGGGTGAAATGATTATGGAAACTTTTAATATCGGTCCGTCCAAAAAAGTAGGCGATCTGAAAAACATGATCAGGGAAGCAATACTGGAGGGGGAGATTGAGAATTCCTTTGAGGAAGCGTACAAATATATGATGACAAAGGCGGCTTCTCTGGATTTGAAAGCAGTTAGACAAATTTATGGCGGGAATTCTCCCGTAAAATAAGCAGGTTGATAATTTGATGGTTTCGTTTATTTTTGGGCTTTATAATCTAGTATTATGGCTGTATTAAAATTCAGAGTTTATTTTGAGGAGGATGATAGTGTTTACCGGGATATTGTGGTGAAGCATAACCAGCATTTTATTGAATTACATCAGGCTATTTTAAAAGCCTATGAATTTGACAATAAACACCAGGCTACTTTTTTTCGCAGCAATGACCATTGGCAGCGCGGAAGAGAAATTTCTCTGGAGAAATATGATAAAGAATACAAGGTGGCTCCTCTTCTTATGACTGAAACTACTATTGGATCAGAAATAAAAGATCCCAACCAGAAGTTTGTTTACCAATATGATTTTGTAAAAAACTGGTATTTTCTGGTTGAGTTAATAAACGTTTCAAAAGAGGAAAACAGTAAACTCGACTATCCGGCAGTTGTGAAATCTGAAAGTATAGGGCCCTCGCAGTATGGTACGCGTGGCCTTGTAGGGGACAAACTGGCTGAAGTTGAAGAGAAATATGACCTCAACAAAAGTGCTGAAGGATTCAGTGAAGTTGGAGAAGAAACGGGGGATCTGGATATTGAAGAAGAATTTGGCCCGGAAGAGGGAACTTCACTCGAATAATGTCTCCCAAAACAGTAATCATAATTTCGGGTCCTACAGCTTCCGGAAAAACGGAACTGGCACTCGAACTTGCAAAACACCTCAATACCTGTATAATTTCCGCCGACAGTCGTCAGTGTTTTCGGGAATTGAATATTGGAGTAGCTAAACCGAGTTCTTCACAACTCGAAGAAGTCAGGCATTTTTTTATTAATTCGCATTCGATACACGATGAGGTTAATGCTTCAATTTTTGAAACATTGGCTATAGGATGGTGTGATGAATTATTGGCGGTTCATGATGCGGTCATCATTTGCGGCGGTACCGGCTTATATATTAAAGCGTTCCGGGAGGGTTTGGATGAAATACCTGTCATAGACGAAGGAATAAGAAAAAGAATTCTAGAAAGTTACGAAAACCTTGGGCTGGCGTGGCTTCAGGATACCGTCAGAACTATAGATCCTGGTTTTTATGAATCGGGAGAAAGATTTAATCCACAGAGAATGATGAGGGCGCTGGAAGTCATGCAAAGTACAGGTCGGTCTATTCTTTCATTCAGAAATCGACAAAAAAAAATAAGGTCCTTTCGTATAATTGAATTCGGTTTAAGTGTGCCGAGAAAAGAACTTTATCAGCGAATTGATGCACGGGTAGACGACATGATGAATACGGGTTTGCTCGATGAAGTGATTTCCCTGCTCCCATACCAAAATCTGAACGCACTTCAAACGGTAGGTTACTCAGAATTATTTGAATATCTAAAAGGCAAGTGTCTGCTCGAAGAAAGTATTTCCAGGATAAAACAAAATACCAGAAATTATGCCAAACGTCAGATGACCTGGCTAAAGAAAAATGAACATCTTGTTTGGCTTGACAATGATTTTATGAATAGAATTCTGGCAACCTATCAGTCGGTTAAAGTTTGATACCGAAGGTAACAATTACATTTCCTGTGTATTGTTTCACGGTTGAATAAACATTATCTTTTCCCGCTAACCGATAAGGAAAATTTACGTCGTTCATGATTGCTTCCACGTAGGTGAGATCAATAAATATCCCCTTTTTCCTATAGCCTATTCCTCCGCTAAAAGTGGTACGGTTGGCTTTTAAATCCGAAGAAGAATAGGGATTCATTGAATAGGATGTACCAAGCCGGTAGGCCATCTCGTTTACTTTAAATTCGCCACCCAATCTGAAATTAAAAGTGTTCTTGTAATAAGATTTAATCGTATTGTTTATCGGATCGAAATAACTATTGTCCGGCTGGTTTCCATTTGCATCGAGAGGGAAACTAAATGATGTTTCTTTATTGGCTACATATTCCACGTCAGCTGTAATAAATCCCATTTTGCCTTCTGTGAGAGCACCAGGAAAAATATAAGATCCACTTGCTATAAAATGCCAGGGTGTCTGAAGGTCATATTCCAGGCTGTTGCCTGTCATCATAACTTTGTCCAGCGTATCCGATTGAATGGAAATTGTACCGGCATAACCTTCCGTATTGGTTACCATTGCTGCTGAAAGATGGTCGGTAATTGAATAAAAAGTAGGAGTGTGAACTGCAAGTCCGAATCTCCAATTGAGATTGGGGCGGAAAATAGCGCCTAATCTTCCATTCACCCCAACTCCTTTTGCTGAATATAGTTCTGAATAAGTATAAGAAGCAAAATCGTTATTTGGATTCCCAGTGAGATCTGTTTCAGTATATACAGTATTACGCTGATAGTTCACGATGGGGATACCAATGGAAAATCCCCAATACCATTTATCCTTAGATGAACCAGCTATCCCAATTGCAATTTCCGTAATGCCGCCGGTGCTGCTTATATCAGTACTCTGACCAAGTTGACCACCGGCTGCCAGCACTTTACCGGGTTGAAAAATAGTTGGCCCTAATCCTCCTTCTGAAGTATCGATCAGGTAAGTGTAGAGTGCCATGCGGGTTCCATAGGATAGTCCCGGAGTAGTAAATGCGTCGTTGTAATTTATTCCGGAATTGGTAAACTCATCAGCGTAGGCTTCAGATGCTGATGAAAAATCATTCTTTCCCTGATACGATATATGACCATTAAAATCGGCGGTACGATTCACAGTCAGACTGAGTGCATTACTCTTGTCGGGGCTGTTAGTACTTCCCCATACAAAACCAGAAGTAGACAGAAGAAAATTATTTGTGGAAGGCGATTTGATATTGTTTGAAAGATACCCTGTATTAGCAACGTTGAAAGACCATCCTGGACTGATTACTACTTCGCTGGTTTTATAAAAACCAAGCCCGGCCGGATTTACATAATTAGCGGTGATATCGCCGCCAAGTGAGCCCATTGCACCTCCGATAGCCTGTTCACGCGCTGTTCCTGATGGATGGGTATACGACATGCGCAATGCATCTTCCGGAATCTGTGCCTGAAGATAAAAGCAAAACACCAGGAAGAAGCACAGAATTAAAAAACGTTTCATGATCACTCAGGGATTACCTGCCCGGACGAGAAAACCCTCCTCCGTGAGAAGCGCCGCCTCCGCTAAAACCTCCACTACTCCTTCCGCCTCCGATTGAATTGGGGGAAGTATTATTGTAGTAAGGACGGCTGTCGGTTGATTGGTTGAAATTATTTCTTGGATTGTAATTCTGGGAATTACGGTTGTAGTTCAAATTTGTATTTGTAGTTGGTCTCGAATTATAAAATCTGCCCTGATAAGCTGAAGGATTAAAAGTACTCATCCTTGTATAAC